>NZ_JBWKZF010000007.1:0-238050 GCF_059424195.1 Caulobacter sp. GW456-12-1-14-TSB4 | reverse complement strand
CCGCAAGCGGCGGCCAGACCTGCCAGGTGTCGCAGTGGCTGCAACAGGCCTTGCAGGCCGATCCGTTGGTGCAGACCGCCCTGGCGCGCATGCCCCGGACGTCGCTGTCGATCTCGAACGCCCTGATGCTTTGGGATCGGACCTGGGTTCAGGCCGGACCGGCCACGGGATCGGAGGTGTCGACGATCTCGCAGGCCGTGATCAGCGGCCTGCGCCAGGCGCCCGACGCCTGTCGGCGCGCGCTGGTCCGTGGTCCTGAGCTGATGACCCTGCGCAGCGGCGAGGACACCATCGTGATCGCTATCGGCTCGGGTGAATGGATTTGGGAAAGCCTGCTGACCTCGTCCTAGGCCATCCCGACAAGCGACCGAAATCATCCACCGCCACATATTTGGCGATGATGCGACATTTTGGCGCCTTGCCGGTGATCCAAGGCCGAACGCCGTTCGTAGAAGCCTTCATGTCAGGACGCCGATGTCGGCGCCGACGTAGTCGAATTTCGGCGCGGGAGGCTGGGAATGAGCAGAGGCAAGTTTGGCGGGACCGCCATGGCGTTGATCATGGCGGTGTCCTTCGGCGCTGGGCAGGCGCAGGCCTCCAGCCACCGCGAGGCGCCAGGGATCACCAAGTCGCCCAAGGTCGACGGCACCGACTTCTATATGTTCCGCAGCTATGAGCCCGGTCGGTCGGGCTTCGTCACCTTCATCGCCAATTACCAGCCGGGCGAGAACCCCAGCGACGGTCCGAACTACTATACGATGGATCCCGATGCGATTTACGAGATCAGCATCGACAGCGATGGCGACGCCAAGGAAGACCTGACCTACCAGTTCAAGTTCTCCAACACGCTGCGCGGCGGCAAGGGCACGACCCTGACCATTGGCGGCAAGTCCATTCCCGTCGCCCTGCGCCAGACCGGCCAGATCACGTCGCCCGATGATTCCGACCAGGGCGAGATCGAGGAATATACGGTCACCCAGATCACCGGCGACCGTCGCAGCGGCACACGCGCTAACGTCACCAACGCCTCGGGCGGCGCGACCACCTTCCGCAAGCCGTTCGACAACGCCGGCCAGAAGACGATCCCGGACTACCCGGCCTATGCCGGCCAGTTCATCTATTCGGTCACCCTGCCGGGTTGCTCGACCGCGGGCCGCGTCTTCGTCGGCCAGCGCGCCGAGGCGTTCGCCGTCAATCTCGGCCCGACCTTCGACCTGATCAACTACGTGCCGATCGACGGCGCCTCTTTCCCGGGCGGCATCACCCAAAGCCGCGCCAACGACGACCTGGTCGGCAAGAAGAACGTCACCTCCATCGCCCTGGAAGTGCCGATCGCCTGCCTCACCGGCACGGGCAACGGCGTCATCGGTGCCTGGCAGACCGCCAGCCTGCCGCAGGCCCGCATCCTGAACCCCAAGGCCGCCTACAACACCAACGCCCAGCAAGGCGGCGCCTATACCCAGGTCTCGCGCCTGTCGGCGCCGCTGGTCAACGAGCTGGTGATCGGCCTGCCGGACAAGGACACGTTCAACGCCGTCAAGCCGACCGCCGACGCGGCCCTGGCCGACTACGTGACCAACCCGACCTTCCCCGCCATCGTCGACCTGCTGTTCCGCGCTCCGGTCAACGCGACCCTGGGCACCAACTTCGCCAACATCGCGCCGTCCAACCTGCCGCGGAACGATCTGGTCGCTGCCTATCTGACCGGCATCAAGACGCTGAACCAGCAGAAGACGGTCACCCCGTCGGAAATGATGCGCCTCAACACCGCGATCAATCCGACGCCGCGCGACACCCAAAAGAACCTCGGCGTCGCTGCGGACGACCTGGCCGGCTTCCCCAATGGCCGCCGTCCGGGTGACGACACCGTCGACGTCACTCTGCGCGTCGCCATGGGCCGCCTCTGCTATCCGGTGCCGATCAACGGCGTGCAGACCGACCTTGGCCTGTGCAAGCCGGCTGACGCCCCGGTCGGCAACGCCCCGCTGACCGATGGCGCGCCGATCTCGGCCGCGGAACTTCAGAACGCGTTCCCCTACCTGAATTCCCCGCTGTCGATCTCGCCGCGCACCGCCGCGCCGCACTCGTAAGGAGCGCCCACAATGAAGCGCACTTTGATCATGGGAACGGCGCTCGTGCTCCTGGCGGGCAGTCTGTCGGCCTGCAAGAGCGGCAATAA
The DNA here is from genome assembly GCF_059424195.1 of Caulobacter sp. GW456-12-1-14-TSB4. NCBI lineage: Bacteria > Pseudomonadati > Pseudomonadota > Alphaproteobacteria > Caulobacterales > Caulobacteraceae > Caulobacter > Caulobacter sp. GW456-12-1-14-TSB4. Next base: position 235,871 of record NZ_JBWKZF010000007.1, on the reverse strand, counting down.
GGACGTGGCGGTCACGCCACCGACGCCGCCGGCCAAGTTCGAGGCCCAGTTCGGGGCCAACTTCGCCACGGCCTTCCAGGGCGCTCCTAACGGCGAACCGAAGGACGTCGCCGCCGGCGACGTCATCGCGGTCAGCCCGACCGCCGAGCCGGTCAACCTGCCGACCAGCTGACGAGCGGGCGGATGATCGGGGCTTCCCGTTCGTCGAATGAACGGCGGCGCACGGCCTTTTGGCTGTGCGTCGCCTTGCCGTTTGTCGCGTGCCTTCCGGCACGCGCCCAGGTCATCGACATCGCGCCGGACGGCTCGACCACCACCTACAGCCAGCCGGCGATCTTCACGGCCGAAGGCGCCAAGACAATCTCGCCATCGGTTGAAGCCGCCCGCGCTTTTCAACCGTACCTCGTAGACCAGTTGATCTCCGAGGCCGCTGCCAAACAGCGCCTCGACCCGGGTCTGCTGTCGGAGGTGGCCTGGAGAGAGTCTCGTTTCCGTCAGGAAGCGGTCTCTCCCAAGAACGCGGTGGGCTTGATGCAGTTGACGGCCGGCACCGCGCGGGATCTCGGCGTGGATCGCTACGACCCGCGCCAGAACGTCCATGGCGGCGCGGCCTATCTGCGCAACATGCTCGATCGCTACGGCGGAGACGTCCGCCTGGCGCTCGCCGCCTACAATGCGGGTCCCGGCGCTGTGGACCGCTATCGCGGCGTGCCGCCCTTCGCCGAAACCCAGGCCTACGTCGCGGCCATCATGAGCCGCTTCGCCCGCCGGACGGCCGGCGCCGTCGTGCTCGCAACCAACCCCTGAAGGAGGCCGCCATCCGCCGCTCCAAGACTCCCTTCGCCCCCGCCGCCTTCCTCGCCAGCGTGATGGCGGCCCGCGCGGCCCACGCCCAATCGATGGATCCGGCCGGCTCGGGCGCGATCACCGGCGCCATGTCCTGGCTGCAAGGCACGCTGATGGGCACGGTCGCCACGGTCGCCGCCGTGATCGCCGTCGCCGGCGTGGGCTTCATGATGCTGACCGGGCGGCTGAACTGGCGCTACGGCGCCACGGTCATCCTGGGCTGCTTCATCCTGTTCGGGGCCAGCGCGATCGTGGCCGGCATCCGCCAGACCTCGGGCGGCTTCTAGAGCATGGCCGCCCAGCTCGAGCGCGACGTGGTCTTCGGAGCGCTGACGCGACCGCAGATGTTCGCGGGCGTCACCTACAGCTTCTTCGTGCTCAACGGCGTGGTCACGGCCGAGACCTTCCTGATCACCAAGTCCTTCTGGGCGATCCTGATCGCCGTGGTCGTGCATCTGGCCGGCTATGTCGCCTGCCTGAAGGAGCCCCGGATATTCGACCTCTGGCTGGCCAAGATCTCGCGCTGCCCGCGCGTGCCCAACTGGTCGGTCTGGCGCTGCAACAGCTACCGCCCATGAGCCAGATCCCGGACGCGCGCCCGAAAGCCCGCCGCGCCCGCCCCGAGCGGGAAGCCCGCGCCGGCGCGCGCCTGCCCTATGCGCGTCACGTGGACGACACGACCCTGGCGACCCGCGACGGCCTGCTGATGCAGGTCATCCACCTGGCCGGCCTGCCGTTCGAGACGGCCGACACCGACGAGCTGAACTACCGCAAGGCCCTGCGCGACGGGGCGCTGCGGGCCTTGGCCAATTCCCGCTTCGCGCTCTACCACCATGTGGTCCGCCGCGAGGTCTCGCCCCAGATGGAGGGCGAATACGCCGACGATTTCAGCCGCAGCCTGGATGCGGCCTGGCGAGAGCGGCTCGGCGCGCGCAAGCTCTATGTCAACGAGCTGTTCCTGACGATCGTCCGCCGGCCCTTGCAAGGTCGTGGCGGCTTGATCGAAAGCGCCCTGAAGCTGGTCGGCGGCGGCCGCGCTGGCTACAATCAGGCGCTCGAGCAGGCCGAAAAGCGCGAGCTGGACGCGGCGCGCGAGACGCTGCTCTCAGCTCTCGCCCCCTATGGCGCGCGGGTCCTGGGTGTCTACGAGACAGCCGCCGGACCGTGCTCTGAGCCGCTGGAGTTTCTCTCCTCCTTGTTCAACGGCGTGGTGCGGCCGGTGGCGATGCCACGTTCGGACCTGGGCGAGCACATCCCCTTCCGGCGCATCAGCTTCGGTAGCGAGACCATCGAGCTCTCACGCGTCGGCGCGTTCGACCGCGCCTTCTCGGCCATACTGTCGATCAAGGAATATCCGCCCCAGACCTCGGCCGGCATGCTGGACGACCTGCTGCGTCTGCCGCACGAACTCATCGTCAGCCAGAGTTTCGCCTATGTCGACCGGCAGGCCAGCCTGGAGCGGATGAACACCGTCCTGCGCCGCATGCGCTCGGCCGATGACGACGCCCACTCGCTGAAGCAGGGGCTGGTCGCGGCCAAGGACGACGTCTCGACCGGCCGCGCGGCCTTCGGCGAGCATCACATGACCATCATGGTGCGCGCGGCGTCCCAGACCGCGCTGAACGCCGCGGTGGCCGAGGTCCATTCCAGCCTGACCGAGATGGGCGTCATGGCCGTGCGCGAAGACATCAACCTCGAATGCGCCTTCTGGGCCCAGTTCCCTGGCAACTTCAAAGACATCGCCCGGCGCGCGATGATCTCGACGGCCAATTTCGCCGGCTTCGCCTCGGGCCACAACTTCCCGGTCGGCCAGGCCGTGGGCAACCACTGGGGATCGGCGGTCACCGTGCTGGAGACCACGTCGGCGGGGCCCTACCACTTCAATTTCCACAAGGGTGACCTGGGCAACTTCACGCTGATCGGTCCGTCCGGCTCGGGCAAGACCGTGGTCCTCGGCTTCCTGCTGGCCCAGGCCCGCAAGTTCGACCCGCGCATCGTGTTCTTCGACAAGGACCGGGGCGCCGAGATCTTCCTGCGCGCCATGGGCGGCCGCTACGAGACGCTGAGGCCGGGCGAGCCCACGGGCTTCAACCCGCTGCAGCTGGCCGACAATCCCGCCAACCGCGCCTTCCTGGCCGACTGGACCACGCGGCTGGTGACCCGTCCGGGCGAGGTGCTCGGCGCCGAGGATCTGGCGCGGATCAAGGACGCCGTCGACGCCAACTACGACCAACAGCCCGCCTTCCGGCAGCTCTGCTATTTCGGCGAGCTGTTCCGGGGCGACCGCCGGCCCGACGCCGCCGACCTGGCGGCCCGCCTGCGCCCCTGGTTCGGAACCGGCGAGCGCGCCTGGCTGTTCGATAACCCGCTCGACGCCCTGGACCTGGAAGCCCGCACCCTGGGCTTCGACATGACCCAGATCCTGGATCAGCCGACGCTACGCACCCCGGCCATGATGTACCTGTTCCACCGCGTGGAGCAGCGGCTGGACGGCGATCCGACCATCATCGTCATCGACGAAGGGTGGAAGGCGCTGGACGACGACGTCTTCGTGGCCCGGATCAAGGACTGGGAAAAGACCATCCGCAAGCGCAACGGGGTGGTCGGCTTCGCCACCCAGAGCGCCCAGGACGCCATCGAGAGCCGGATCGCCAGCGCCATCATCGAGCAGGCCGCCACCCAGATCTTCATGGCCAATCCCAAGGCCCAGGCCCGCGACTACATGGAGGGCTTCGGCCTGACCGAGCACGAGTTCAACCTCGTGCGGTCGCTGCCCGACACCTCGCGCTGCTTCCTGATCAAGCACGGCGCTGACAGCGTCGTCGCCCGCCTGAACCTGGCCAGCGCGCCGGAACTGCTGACCGTCCTGTCCGGCCGCGAGCGCACGGTCCGCATCCTTGACGCCCTGCGCCAGGACGTCGGCGAGAACCCGTCCGACTGGTTGCCCAAGCTGATGGAGCGGGTCTGATGGCCGGCTTCTGTGCTCAGCCCTTGCCCGATGAGGGTCTTGTCGACGGCCTGTTGGTCTCGGTCGACTGCAACGTGCGCTCGATGTCGGAAGCGGCCTACGGCGCCCTAGCTCAACCCAACTCACCGGTCGCGCTGGGCCTGACGACCCTGCTGACCCTCTACATCGCCCTGATCGGCTACGGCCTGATGGTCGGCCGCACGCCGCTGCGGGTCAGCAGCATCACTGTCAGCGTCATGAAGATCGGCGTCGTCCTGGCCCTGGCTACCCAGTGGCCGACTTACCAGCACCTGGTGTTCGATACCCTGTTCAACGGCCCCGCGGAACTTGGCGGCCTGATGATCGGCGCGACCAGCCAGACGGGCGGCGGCATAGGCAACGACATCTTCGGCGCGCTGCAAGCGGCCTATGACGAGATGCAGGCCTCGGCGATCGTGTTCGGACGCGGCGTCACCGGCCTGTCCTCCCCCCTGACCGGCGGCCCCGGCGGCGCGGCCCTGGCGCTGAACCTGTCGTCGCTGCTGCTGATGCTGACCAGTCTGGGCGTGATCCTGGCCGCCAAGATCGCGCTGGGCCTGCTGCTGGGCCTTGGCCCGCTGTTCGCGAGTCTCCTGCTGTTCGAGGGTACCAAGGGAGTCTTCGAAGGCTGGCTTCGCGCCTCTGTGGCCTTCGCCCTGGCGCCGCTGATGGCGGTGTTGGGCCTCGTGGTGCAACTGATGATGCTGGAACCACATCTGGCGCTGCTGGCCGACAACCGCGCCCAGAACATCACCGACATCGCGCCGGCCAGCGCCATCATGCTGCTGACCTTGATCTCGACCGGCGTCAGCCTGGCCTTGGGCGTCGCGGTGGGCGTCATAGCCTTCAGCCTGAAGCTGCCGCGCTGGGGCGAACCGGCGCCGTCGACGACATCCCAGGCGCCGACCGCCTCGCCCGCCCCGCTGATGCTCGCGACCGCTGGCGGCGTCGTCAGCGCACCGTTCGAGCCCCGCGCCGCCGCGATGGTCGCGGCCGTGGCGGCCATGGATCGCCGGGAGCACGTCGTCACACAAGCGACCTCGTCCGGCGAAACACAGTCGCGCCTGCGGGTCGACACCAACAACGCCCCCACCACCGCCAACGTCGTGACGCCGTTCGGCCAGACCTACCGCCGGGCCGCCCAGCCGGGCCCTGCCGCCAGTGTCCAGCGGAGGGACAAATGAAACTCGAAAAGCCTCCCACCGCCGCGCGCGACGCCTATTACGAAGACGCCAACACCTGGTCGCGCGACGTCCACGGCGCCCTGCGCGCTTCGCGCAGCATGGCCTGGCTCGTCGCTATCGCCTTCGGGATCATCGCCCTGCTCGAGGCCGTGGCGCTGATCGTCATGATGCCGCTGAAGACGGTCGTGCCCTACACGATCACCGTCGATCGCCAGACCGGCTATGTCGAGACCGCCGCCAGCATCCTGCCCGGCAAGCTGACCCAGAACACCGCCGTCACCCAGGCCTTCCTGGCCCAGTATGTCCTGGCGCGCGAAGGCTTCGACGCCACCGACCTGCAGGCCAACTATCGCAAGGTCGCCGTCTGGTCCTCGGGCGACGCGCGCAACCGCTACCTGCGCGACATGGCCGCCACAAATCCGCAGAGCCCGGTCAAGCTCTACCCCGCCACCTCGGTGCTGCAGCCGATCATCAAGAGCATCTCGATCCTGTCAGCCAACAGCGCCATCGTCCGCTTCGACGTCGAGCGACGCGACTACGGCGCCGCCTCGGGCGAGCGGCGGTCCTATGCGGCCGTGATCGGCTACCGCTACAGCGACGCGCCGCTGCGCATGGAAGACCGCCTGCTCAACCCGCTGGGCTTCCAGGCGACCTCGTATCGGCGCGATTCCGAGATGATCGGCTCGACCGCCGCCTCGCAGGGCACACGCTGATGCGCGCCTGCCTTCTGGCCATGGCGCTGGTGGCGTCGCCCCTGGCCGCGCACGCCGCCCAGGTGCCCCGGCTGGGCCTGGCCGATCCGCATATCCAGAGCGTCGACTACGACCCCGATCAGCTGGTGCTGCTCAAGGGCCAGCTCGGCTACCAGATCATGATCGAGTTCGGGCCGGGCGAGCGGCTGGAGAGCGTCTCCATCGGCGACTCCCTGGGCTGGCAGGTCACGCCCAACCGCAACGCCAGCGTGCTGTTCCTCAAGCCCCTAGAGCGCAACGCCGCGACCAACATGAACGTGGTCACCAACCAGCGCCGCTACGCCTTCGAGCTGGGCGTTCTGCCCAAGGGGGCGCGCACCACGACCGCGCCTTACATCCTGCGCTTCGTCTATCCGCAGATCGCCGTGGCGCTGGAAACCGCGCCGCCGCCCGAGCTGCCGCCGGAAGAGCGCAACCGCGCCTACACCGTCACCGGCTCGGCCGAGAACGCGCCCGCCCGGGTCTTCGACGACGGCCGCATGACCTATTTCGCCTGGCCGCCCCTGGCTTCGGCGCCGGCCATCTTCGCCGTCGGAACGGACGGCAAGGAGAACCTCGTCAATTACGGCGTTCGCGGCGCCTACACCGTGGTCCAGCAGTTGGCCCCACGCTTCGTCCTGCGCAGCGGCAAGGCCGTCACCACCGTCACCAACACCGCGTTCGGCGCGGCGGGCGCACTCCAGGCGGCGAACCCATGACCATGCCTCCCTCCCCGCCGATCGACGAGACCTTGGAAGATGACGCCGAACCCACGGTTGGCAGCCCCGCGAGCGGACGCAGCGGCGCGCTGGTGTTCGCCGGCTTCGCGCTGGCCGCGGTGCTGCTGTTCGTCGTGCTGAACAACCACCGCATGCGGCAAGCCGAGCCGGCAGCCCAGGCCACGACCGGCGACATGCAGCCCGCCGTCTGGTCGCCGCCGCCGCTGGAGCTGGAGCCCCAGCCGATCGCGACCGGCCCCGGCGCGCCGTTCAGCGGCCTGCCCACCCAGGTCATGCCCACGCCCGTGACCGTCGTCGACAACCGCCCGCCCAGCGCCGGCGTCGTCATGGCCGCTCCGCCGCCTATCGGTTCCGGCAATCTCGATCAGCGTCGCAGAGCTCCCTCTGTCGTGGTCGATCTCGGCGGTGGGCAGCGCGAAGCCGGCGCCGCGGCCTCCGGGGCCACGATCGGCGCGCCCGTCGCCGAGGGCGGCGCTGGCCAGCGTCCGCAGCTGAACGACAGCGAGCAGTTCGCCAAGCGCGTTGGCGAGGAAGCCCCCGACCGCGCCCGCGCCGTCACTATGCGCAACCTCGACGCCATCGCGCCGCAAGGCACGGTCATTCCCGGCGTGCTGGAGACCGCAATCAATTCGGACCTGCCGGGCTTCACCCGCGCCATCGTCAGCCGCGACGTGCTGAGCTTCGACGGCAAGGCGGTGCTGATCCCGCGCAGCAGCCGCCTGATCGGCCAGTACAAGAGCGGCGTGGCGCTGGGCCAATCGCGCGCCTTCATCATCTGGACCCGGATCATCCGCCCCGACGGCGTCTCGATTCAGATCGGCTCGCCGGGCACCGACGCGCTCGGTCGCGGCGGGCTGACCGGCGACGTCAACCGTCACTTCTTCCGCCGCTTCTCGGGATCGATCCTGCTGTCGGTGCTGAACGCCGGGGTCGCCGCGATCGGCACGACGCCCTCCACCCAGATCAGCATCGGCAACGCCACCACGGCGGCCGGCTTGGCCAGCTCCGCCATGCAGGGCGACGCCATCCCACCGACGATCAAGGTCGCCCAGGGCGAGATCATCAACATCTTCGTCGCGCGAGACCTCGACTTCTCCGGCGTGGCGCCCGTCCGGTGAGCGCCGCCACCGCCGTCTACCTCCGCACCTACCTGGCCCCCCTCGCACCGTTCCTGGAGCGCGCCGACGTCACGGACATCTTCGTCAACGGACCGGGCGAGGTCTGGGTCGAGACCATCACCGGCGGCGTCGAACGCCATCCCGCGCCGCAGCTGGACGCCACCTCGCTGTGGCGGCTGGCCCGGCAGATCGCCAGCCTGTCGCACCAGGGGATCAGCCGCGAGCATCCTCTGCTCTCGGCGACCCTGCCCGATGGCGAGCGTGTGCAGATCATCGCCCCGCCCGCCACGCGTGGGGAGATGGCTCTGGCCCTGCGCAAGCACGTGGTCGCCGACCTCGGGATCGAGGACTACGAACGCGTCGGCGCCTTCGCGGCCACGCGCGTCGACGGCCTCTCGCACGCCGAGGCGATCAACGCCGAGCTCCGCGACCTGCTCGCCACGGGACGCACCGCCGACTTCCTGCGCCAAGCCGTGCGGCATCGGAAGAACATCGTGGTGGCCGGCGGCACCTCGACCGGCAAGACCACCTTCCTCAACGCCTTGCTGAAAGAGATCCCGCGCGACGAGCGGCTGATCCTGATCGAGGACGCCGGCGAGGTTCAGCTGGATCACCCTAACGCCGTCGGCTTGATCGCCGTGCGCGGCGAGAACGGCGAGGCGCGGGTCACCGCCGAGGACCTCGTCCAGGCCTCGCTGCGCATGCGCCCGGACCGTATCATCCTGGGTGAGCTTCGCGGGCGCGAGGCCGCCAGCTTCCTTCGCGCGGTCAATACCGGCCACCCCGGCTCGATCACCACCCTGCATGCCGACAGCCCCAAGGGCGCGGTCGACCAGCTGTCCTTGATGGTGCTGCAGGCCGGCCTGAACCTCGGGCGAGCCGAGATCGCCGCCTATGTCCGCGACGTCATCGACGTCTTCGTCCAGCTCTCCCGACACGACGGCCGCCGCGTCGTCTCGGAAATCGCCTTCCAGAAGCAGGACTGATCCTTGAAGCCCTCCTCTCCGTCCGCGCCGCTCGGCGCGCTTGCCCTGATCCTCACCCTGCTGACGGCCTCGCCCGCCGCCGCCCATGACGGCACGGGCGTCGTCGGCGGCTTCACCTCCGGCTTCCTGCACCCGCTGACCGGTTTCGATCACCTGCTGGCCATGGTCTCGGTTGGCCTGTGGGGCGCTTTCCTGGGGCGCCCCCTGCTCGTCGCCCTGCCCGTGATCTTTCCCGCCGTCATGGCCATCGGCGGCGTGCTCGGCATGGCCAATGTCCCGATGCCGCCGACCGAGCTGGGCATCGCCCTTTCGGTGATCGTGCTGGGCGGCGCCATCGCCTTCGCGTTGCGGCCGCCGGTGTGGGTCGCCTGCGTCCTCGTCGGGATTTTCGGGATCTTCCACGGCTATGCGCACGGCCGCGAGCTGCCCTCCGCCGCCGATCCGCTTGGCTACAGTGTCGGCTTCGTGCTCTGCACCGGCTTGCTGCACGTCGGCGGCATTGGTCTGGGCATGCTCAACGCGCGTCCCAGTGGCGTCGTGATCAACCGAGGCTTGGGCGGACTGATCGCCGCCACGGGCGTCTACTTCCTCTATCGGGCCCTCGTCTCGTGAGGGGTGGCGCGCTTCCGCCTGCCCTGCTGGCTGCAGCGCTCGGCTTCGCGCTGGCCTTCGCGCCACGCCGGATCTTAGCGCCCGCGATCGCGGTGTTCGCCGTCGTCTTCATCGGCATCGCCCTGACCAAGATCCCGCAGCCCTGGATCGACGCGGTGTTCTACGCCTGCTGGGCCAGTGTGATCGTCACGGCGCTGAGCGTCCATCTGCCCAAGGGCCTGCCTTCGCCGGCGGCCCTGGCGCTAGCCGTCAATGCCGGTGTCTGGGCGGGCGCAGTCCTGTCGACCACCGGCGCGCCGCTCGACATCGCCAAGAGCCTGCCCTGGGTGCTGCTGTGCCTGCCCGCCCGCTGGCTGGCCGGCCGCCGCCTGTCGGTCGCGATCAAGGTCGTCTCCAGCTGGCTGGCGGCCGTGGCGATCCTGGCCGCCGCTCTTCCGACCACCACCCCAACGCCCGGCTACGCGCCCGACCACATGGAATGACGATGCAAAGCAACCTTCGCCAAATCTCGCTCCGCACCGGTCTGGCCCTGGCCGTCGTCCTGGCGGCCGCCAGCGCCCAGGCCCACGACTTCTGGCTCCAGCCCCTGCGGTTCTGGACCGTCCCCAACAGCACGGTCGTGACCAGCCTCCAGGTCGGTCACGGCAAGGACCGCCAACGTTGGGACGCCGACGCGGACCGGGTCGCCAAGTTCGGCGATATCGGTCCGGGCGGCGCCTACACCGATCACCTGAAGGTCCTGAAGTCGGGATCGATGGACGAGGACCACGTAGTGCCCTTCGGCAAGCCGGGTACGCACATCCTGGTTCTGGCCACCAGCCACGCCGAGAGCCAGTTACCGGGCCTGCGCTTCCAGGACTACCTGAAACAGGAAGGCCTCACGCCCGCTCTCGAACTACGTGCGCGGACACGCAGCGAAGACCAGCCCGGCCGCGAGATCTACAGCCGCCGCGCCAAGGCCCTGGTCCAGGTCGGCCCGGTGGTCACGACGCCCCAGCCCTGGGTGGTCAAGCCCGTGGGTCTCAGCTTGGAGATCGTGCCAGAGACCAACCCCTACACGCCGGGCGCCAACGGGCCGCTCGCGGTCCGCGTCTACTATGAGGGCCGCCTGCTGCCCGGCGCGACCGTGATGCTGAACAACCTGCAGTTCGACGGCCATCCGCTGCAGACAGTGGTCACGGACAAGGCCGGCCGCGCGACCTTCACCTTTCCTCGCACCGGCGCTTGGCAACTGAACGTACTTTGGACCAAGCCGCTGTCGAATAACCCGAAGGCCGATTTCGACACCACGTTCTCGAGCCTGACGTTTGGCTTTCCGCCGGGCTGGAAAAGCTGAGCGTCGCTGCACGGATCGCGCCGCTCCAAGTCGTCGAAGTCGTCGCTGCCGAGAGCGGCCCTCCCCGACGGCAGATAAGAGTCAGCTCCGGCCCATCCGGTGAGGCGTGGCTTTGCGCGCCATCGAAAAATGCAGAGGGAAACCTGAAACGCTAGCGAAGGCTTGCGGACGCTAGGGCGCCAGATCGGGTGCAAGAGCGCGTATGCGGACGAATTCGAGCGAAAAGCAACGAAGCAAAGCGCAAATGCGCGTGTACAATTCGTGTACAATTAACGCAATAAGCTATTGATTATTATAAATAATTTTACCAATCCATCATGAGCGCTATGGAGAATTTCGTCATAACTATTTGATTTTACTGAAGATTTTATTCACCAATTGCTCTAATGGAGGATTGGGTGAACAGAAATTGGTCCAAGGGGTTTCAATGAGTGGAGTATTAAGTGCGAAAACACACTCAAAACCACCCTCACTAAAGGCGTTCTACACGCCAGGCGCCTATTTGCTAACAGGACGGGGACGCTTACTCGTCGAGCTTAGCGGCGCTGGATGTCCACCGTGAGGGTCGGCCGTATGGCGTTTCGTTCCTGCGTCGGCCCAAGCCTGCAAATCCGCGAGGGCATAGACGACTCGACCACCTAGCTTGCGATAAAGCGGGCCTCCTGCGGTCGTACGGAGCTTCTCCATAGTTCTGGGCGAGAGATTGAGTAAAGCTCCCGCCTCATGCGTGCGCAGAAACTTGCTCGGAAATGAGGCGTCACCCTGATCCGTCATGATGATACTCCACTCGAAGTGAGTGTTATATTATAACACATTCAACGTAACAACCGACCAGTTTTACGCTAGCGAGAACCGCCGCGCGCTCCCCCGCCTCATAATCATGAGACGTCTCACCGGGATCGCGCTTCCTTGACGCGCCACAAGCTGACATTGGGACCGCTCCAGAAACCGGGCATTCGGTGAGGCGGTCAACCTGCCATCCTTCCCAGGTCGAGCGATGCGTCAATTGCTGACATTTGGCCCACTGCCGCGAACGTGACGCTACGACCTGGACCCTGACAAACTGGAGTAGAGGGGCGTCAATGTTGCGCCCTCGGCTTAAGCGCCAAAATCGTCGATCACCGCTCGGGCGAGCCTCTCAAAACGCAACGCCTGGACGTCGGGGACAATGGCGCACAACATACCTGCCCCTCCCCCGACCGATCCTCCCGTTGCGGCGACGGCCATCAGCAGCCGCCCATAAGCGGTTGTCGTCCTTGAAAGATCCCAATGCTTTCGAGGCAGGAGTGAGAGCTCAAATGCGTATCGCGCCACGATCGTTCTCCCTCTGCGTTTACGGCTTGAGGCGCCGGATCGCGGAGGCGAGAGACCGCTCGCCTTCGCAGTAGCCTTCCCAGGCCGTCGACTTGTGAATGAGACCAGGCGCGGTGCGGATCGTGAACTTGGCCGGATCCAGCCCCCTTTTGACCTGGCTCCAGGTCAGCGGAAACGAGACCGGCGCGCCTTCGCGTCCTCTCGGTGACAGCGGCGCCACCGCCGTCGCCATCCGGTCGTTGCGCAGATAATCGAGAAAGATCCGGCCGGTGCGGTCCTTCTTGGCCATGGTGATCAGAAAACGGTCGGGCGCATCGGTCGCCATGGCTTGGCAGACATCACGCGCAAAGGCCTTGGCGGCCGGCCAATCGACGGTCCCCGCCTTTTGTCCCGAGGCCTTCAGCGGCGTGACGACGTGCAGGCCCTTGCCACCCGTGGTCTTGCAGAAGCTGACCAGCCCCAGGTCCTCCAGCCGGTCGCGCACCTCGCGCGCGGCGTCGATCACCGCCTCGAACGGCACGTCCGGGCCGGGATCGAGGTCAAACACCAGCCGACCGGGCTGATCAGGCTTAAAAGGCTCGCAGTTCCACGGATGAAGCTCCAAGGCCCCGACCTGCGCGGCGGCGATCAACGCCTCGACGCGGTCGAACTGGATGTAGGGCTGACGATCGCCGGACACCTTCACCTCAGTGATCAGAGACGACCGCCCCTTGCCCGAATGGCGCTGGAAGAAATGCTGCTCACCACCGATCCCGTTGGGCATGCGGATCATCGAGCAAGGGCGCCCCTTGAGATGGCCGATCATCCACTCGCCGACGGCTTCGTAGTACCGCGCCAGGTCCAGCTTGGTGACCGGCCGATCGTCACCCCCGTCGGGCCACAAGACCTTGTCTGGGTGTGAGAGCGTGACGCCCATCACCACAGCCGAGTCCTTTGCTTTCACGACGCCTTGGGCGCCAGGCTGACGGATTTTCGCCTTGGCCGCCGGCGCCTCGGCCTCGACCTCACATGCCGGCTTGTCTTCTCGAAGCCCTTTGAACGCGGCTTGGCGGATCGCGCCGTCGCCGGTGAAGCCCGCGTACTCGATTTCGGCGACCAACTGCGGCTTGACCCAATGGACGCCCGCCGCCTTCTTCGGCGCCCTCTTGCCCGAGAACGGGTTTTGGTCGGTCTCCAGCGCCTCAAGCTTGGGCATCAGCCGCTCGACCGTGGCGCGGCCAAAGCCTGTGCCGATCCGGCCGACATGGATCAGCTCACCGTCGCGATGGACGCCGGCGATCAGCGACCGGAAGGCCTGCCCCGTCGTGGTCCAGCCGCCGATCACCACCTCATGGCCCTGACGGCACTTGGACTTGACCCAGGTCTCGCTACGCCCGGAGTGATAGGGCGCGTCGAGTTTCTTGGAGATTATGCCTTCCAGGTCCATACGGCAGGCCGATTGCAGCACCGCGTCGCCGGCGCTGACGAAGTGGTCGACATAGCGGATCGTGGCCGGCGCGCCATCCACATGGGCCTTCAGGCGCGTCTTACGCTCCACTAGCGGCAACGGACGTAAATCCTCCGCGCCCTCAAACAGCAGATCGAAGACGAAGAAGATCAGGTCGTCGGTCTTCTCGTCCGAGATCGCCGCCTGCAGCGCGGCGAAACTGGGCGCGCCGGTGTGGTCGAGGGCCACGACCTCACCGTCCAGGACGCCGTCGGCCAGATGCGCGCCCGCCTCGACGATGGCGGAAAATCTGGCAGACCAGTCCAGACCCTTGCGCGTCAGCAGGTTGGCCTTGCCGCCCTTGACGCGCAGCTGCATTCGATAGCCGTCGAACTTGATCTCATGACCCCAGTCTCCGCCACCCGGAGGCTTTTCCGCCGACTTGCACAGCTGGGGTTCGACGAAGGTTGGTAAGGCCGAAACCGCTTTTGGCTTCGGCGCGGCCTTGGCGACCTTCGGCGAGGCCGCCGCCGTCGATGCCGCGTTCTGGCGGCTTTGCCAGACGGCGTCGGCCGAGCCCTTGGCGGCGGTCATGAAGGGTGTCGCGCCCTGGCCTTCGCCGGCGGCGATCTGGGCCATGGTCCGCTGCGAGGCGATCGAGCGGTCCTCGGCCGCCAGGGCGCCGCCGTTCTTGTCGACGGCGGCCTCGTCACGATGCTTGATCAGCAGCCAGTTGTGGCGCTTGCCCTCATCGCGCAGCCGCACCAGCACCCACGAGCCATGCAGGCGGCCACCTTCCATGACGAACTTCAGCTCGCCCTTGGCCAAGGCTTTATCGACGTTCTCGAAGCCCGGCTCCGGCGCCCAATAGCCGCGATCCCACAGCTGCACCGTGCCACCGCCATACTGGCCTTTGGGAATGGTCCCTTCGAAGTCGCCATAATCCAGCGGATGGTCCTCGACCTCGACCGCCAGCCGCTTGTCGCTGGGATCCAGCGACGGTCCTCGCGTCACCGCCCAGGACTTGAAGACGCCTTCGTGCTCGAGCCGCAGGTCGAAATGCAATCGCGTGGCCGCATGCTTCTGGATCACGAAACGTAGCTGGTCGGCCTTCTTGACTCGAGCGTTGCGGCCAGAGGGTTCCGAGGTCTGCTTGAAATCCCGCATCTCCTGGTAGCGGGCGAGTTTCGAGGCGGCCATGGATGCTCCGCGAGATCGGCGCTGCATCAACGAACAGGTCGCCGCGTCGATCCGCGAGGTGGGCTATTGGCCGATGAATCCAATCGCGTCCTGGTGCGTTCCTTCGTCATGACCCACCGCTTCAGCGTCCACGCCCGACACCAAGACCGCCATCTCGCCCGGGTGGTGATGGAACCCTCGTTCGAGGCCGCCGCCGTGGCCTATGCCGAAGACCTGCCGCATGGCGATACGGAGGGGGAGATCAGCCTGGTCGTCCGCGACTTGGAAAGCGGTCACGAGCACTGCTTCCGGATCGATCTGGAAACGGGTGAAGCCGCACCGTGCGGCTAGAGCGAACGAATTGGCGCAGCGCTCGTTGAATCGGCGCTCCGGCCGTCACGGTCGTCCGAGGATCTCGACATGGCCTATCGTCCGACCTGGCAGGGACATCTTCGACTGTCGCTGGTGACCTGTCCGGTCGCGCTCTATACGGCCACCGACAGCGGTGGCGACGTCCATTTCAACCTGATCAATCCCAAGACCAACAACCGGATCAAGATGGTCACGACCGACCCCGATACGGGGCCGATCGAGCGCGCCAAGCTGGTCAAGGGCTATGAGATCGAGAAGGGCCAGTACGTCCTGCTAACCGACGAGGAGATCAAGTCGGTGAAGCTGGAAAGCACCAAGATCATCGACATCGAGCACTTCGTGCCGGCCAAGGACATCGACCGCATCTATTGGGACAACCCCTACTTCCTGGCGCCCGACGGCAAGCTGGCCCAGGAGGCCTTCGGGGTGATCCGCGAGGCGATGGAACGCTCGGGCCAGATTGCTCTTGGCCGCGTGGTGATGTCGGCCCGCGAACGCCTGCTGGCGCTTGAGCCGCGCGGTAACGGCATCCTCGCCTACACCCTGCGCGCTGACGCCGAGGTGCGCCAGGCCGACGACATCTTCGCGGGGATCAGCGACAAGGCGCCGGACGCCTCGATGATCGCCATCGCCGAGAAGATCATCGAGCAACGCAAAGGGCCCTTCGATCCGAGCCAGTTCGTCGATCGCTATGAAAAGGCCCTCAAGGCCCTGATCGCCGACAAGCAGAAAGGCCACAAGATCGAGAAGGTCGCACAGGTGGAAGACACCAATGTCGTGGACCTGATGGCCGCCTTACGGGCCAGCCTGGATGGCAAATCCGGCACTCAAAAGGTAGCCAAGACCAAGGCCGAGAAGACCGAGCGAGGCAAACCCCGGCGCAAGGCGGGATAGATTTGAATGTGGCTCATACGCGCCAGGAGCAGACGCGAAGCAAGTTCCAGGAAGTCGACATCCGAAAATGCGATGTCAGCCCCAACGCGCAAATAGCGCGAGGATCACCGTCACCGTGATGGCTCCGCCGATCCGGGTGGCGATCTGGGCGAACGGCATCAGCTGCATGCGATTGGCCGCCGTCAGGATGGCCACGTCCCCGGTGCCGCCTTGCCCCGAGTGCGTGGCGTTCACGATCGCCGCCTCGATCGGGTAGAGCCCGACCCAGCGGGAGGTCAGAAAGCCCGTGGCGATCAGAGAAACGACGGTAACGAAGATCGTCACCAGGGTCGGGATGTTGAACGCCGAGATCAGCTTCTCCCACGGGGTTTTAGCCACGCCGATGGCGAACAGCAGCGGATAGGTCACGCAGGTCGAGAAGAACCGGTAGTTGGCATAGGCGCCCTGCTCCAGTGACGGGGGCGCCAGGCGGGCCAGCTTGATGACGACCGCCAGGCCCAGCATCACGACCGGCCCCGGCCAATGGAACAGAGTCTGGGTCAGGCCGCCCAGCAGGTAGAGCACCGCCACCATCAAGAGCGCCGCGCCCAGGGTCTGAGGAGAGGATGCGCCGCCGACCGAGGCATGGGCCGCCGGGGACGCGACCTCCTCGCCCGGCTGCAGCCGGCCCTCGCCGGTCAGCGTGGGGAAGCGACGACCCAGGAAGTTCAGGCCGCCCGCCAGGACGATGGCGCTGAGGCTGCCCAGCATCACCGCCGGCAGCACCTCGGCGAAGGCCTCGCCCTGAGGCTGGCCTGAGAAGTGGGCGTAGCCGATCGACAGCGGGATCGCCCCCTCGCCCACCCCGCCGGCCATGATCGGCGCGACCACCTTGAACAGGGTGTGCTTGAAGCCCAGGCCCAGCGCCACGCCGGTCGAGCAGCCGACCCCGAAGGCGACGATCGAGCCCAGGGCCAGCGGGATGAAGATCTTGCCAAAGCCCGTGATCAGCGACCGGCGGTCCATACCCAGGATGCTGCCGACCACGATCGAGGCGATGAACAGGTACAGGAAGTTCGAGCTCTCGGTGAAGTCCGAGATCGAGGTCACCAGCACCTTGGGCAGCAGGCCGGCATATTCCAGATAGGACGGCGCGAAGGTCGCGAAGATGGCCGCAAAACCCAAGCGATTGAGGATCGGAATCCGCTTGCCGATCTCGGCGCACAGGAAGCCGCCGGTGATCAGGAAGGCGATATTGGCCAGGATGTCCGACGGCGCATTGCCTATGGCGACATAGGCTGCGGCCAGGCCCATCACGATCAGCAGCAGCGGCACGGGCGCGACGCCCAGCCGCGTCTCCATCAGCGCCCACCAGCGGGTCAGGAGCGGCCCGGGCGCGGTGTCGTCGATGGTGTTCATGTGCGCCTCGGGATGATCGGCAGCACCACGTGCGAAGGCCGCGTGGCGTCGACATGGACGGTGTTGCGGGCGACCTTGCGGGTCAGACCCATGCCCTCGGGCGCGCCAGTGTTGGGATTGACGTCGAACTTCGGGAAGTTGCTGGACGAGACATCCAGCCGGATCCGGTGGCCCTTCTTGAACAGGTTGGAAGTCGGGAAGGCCTCCACCTTGATCCGGTAGACTTGGCCTGGCGCCATCAGCTCGGGTTTCTCCCAGCTGTCGCGATAGCGGCAGCGCAGGATGCCGTCCGTCAGGTTCAGGGCGTAGCCGGCGGGATAGTCCTCGCTGGGCGGATAGAGGTCGATCAGTTTGACGACAAAGTCGGTGTCGACCGCGTCGGACGAGATCCACAACTGGGCGGTGATCGCGCCGGTGACCTCGACATCCTCCTTCAGGGGCTCGGTCTGGAAGACCAGCACGTCGGGCCGCGCCTCCAGTGGCAGGAAGGGCTCGCGCGCGCCGTAGACGTCCTCGGTCTCGCGCTGGTCGAAGCCGCCACCACGCATGAGCGGCTCGCCCGAGGTGACCGCGCCGCCGATCGTTGGAACAGGATCGGACGGGTCGAAGTCGTAGCTGAGCGTTGACGCCTCGGCCGCCGGCTTGCTGGTCCGCAGGCCGCCGTCGGCGCCGAGATAGAAGGTCGTCTCGCGGCGATCCGGGATCGGCCAATTGGTCTCGCTGCGCCAGACGCCGCCGTGGCGCAGGCGGCCCTCGGCGGTCTTGCGGCCATCGCCGCCACCCATCACGAACAGGCGCACGGAAGGTTCGGCGGCCTTGGCCGGCAGCCCTTTCAGGTGTCGATCGTACCATTTCAGGCGCTGGGTGAAGAAGTCCGCGCCGCCGTCGGCGTCGATGGTGGCGGCGGGGCCGAACTCGACATCACCCGAGTGCGAGGTCGAGCGCGCGCCGTGAGTCCAAGGACCCAGGATCAAACGCTGGGCGCGACCGGCCTTGTTCAGACCGACGAAGTTATCGGTCGCCGTGCGCGAATACGGGTCGTACCAGCCCGACATGTGGACCATATCGACCTTCGGGAAGGTGGCGTAGTAGCCCTCGGCATAGATGCCGGCCTGTTTCCAGAAGCCGTCGAAATTGCCGTGCTCCCACTGTTCGTAGACATAGGCCTCGTAGTCGGGCTGCAGGCTGATTGGCGTGTGGCCGCGTTTCCAGGGCATGCTGGCGAACCAGGCCTTCAGGTCGACGGTCTTCAGCGCCGCCAGCAGGCGCGGCTCGTTCTGCGCCGCCTGGCTTTCCAGGCCCAGGTTGTAGGCCCAGGTCACCTGTTTCAGCTCGAACGCCCCGCCCTGGCGGATGCCGCCCTGATAGGCGTTGGAAAAGCCCCCGCAATCCAAAAACATCGCCTTTAGGCCCGGCGCGTTCAGGCAGCCCAGCGCCATCTGGGTGTGGGCGGCGTAGGACAGGCCCATCGTGCCGATCTTGCCGTCGCTCCACGTCTGGCGGACGATCCAGGCGCAGGTGTCGTAGCCGTCCGCGCCCTCGCTCAGGTACTTGATGAACTCGCCTTCGGAGTCATAGCGCCCGCGGCAGTCCTGGAAGATCACCACATAGCCTTGCGAGACATAGATCCGGGCCACATCGGCGCGGCTGCGGGGCGTCTTCTCCGTGGCGGTGATGTCGCGGAAGCTGGCGACATTCCGGCCGTAGGGCGTGCGCTCCATGATCACGGGGAAGCGCCCGGCCACCGCCTTGCCGTTACGGGCCGGGCGGTAGATGTCGGTGGCCAGCCTCACGCCGTCGCGCGTCTTTACGCCTACATTGCTGTCTAGGACCATGTCGAAGGGCTCGTCGGGAGCCGGCGCGGCCAGCGCGCCGGTCGAGCCGAACAGTCCAAGGAGGGCCGCCGCGCCCCCAAAGGCGCGGCGGGTGATCGGCGAGGTCGCCATGTACTTGGGCTCCGACCGGCTTAGAACGACTTGCCGAAGCGGATGTAATAGTACCGCCCCATGACGTCGTAGGTGTAGATGTCGAAGTTGATCGGCGCGTTGGCGTAGGACAGCGGCGGCTGGGTGTCGAAGACGTTGTTGACGCCCACGGTCACATTGGCCCGCACCTTCTCGAACGCCTTCTCCAGCTGCAGGTCCTGGTAGGTCACCGCCTTGACGCGGTCGCCCTTCACCGGCGTCGTCGGCAGGGCCGGCGCGGCGCCGTCCTTGGTCGAGCCGATGTAGCGACCACGCCACATCACCGCCCAGTCGTCGTTGGACCAGCGCAACGAGGCCAGGCCCTTCCAGCGCGGATAGGTCGCCCGCGCCGTGGCCGGGGTGGTGCCGCCGGTCGAGGTGCCGACCGCGTGGGTGACGATCGGATCGCCGCCGGCCGGGTTCGGCGAGGTCACGTCGAACTTCTGCAGGCGCGTGCCTTGGATCGAACCTTCTAGCAGACCGATGTCGGTGCTGCGGCGATAGCGCAGCGCCACGTCATAGCCGGCCGTCTTGATCTGGTTCAGGTTCATGAACGACGAGGCGAAGTTCAGCACTTGGCCGGTGGAGGCGTCGCGGGTCAGGGCCGAGCAGAAGTCCCCGGCCTGGGTGGCGCACAGTTGCAGGGCGTTGGCCACCGACGGCGTCGAGATCGCGTTCTTGATGGTAACCTCGTAGCCATCCAGCGTGAGGGACAGCCCCGGCGCGAAGGCCGGTTGCAGGGCCACGCCATAGCTCAGGGTCTTGGCCGTCTCGGGATCGAGCTTGCCGTTGCCCGAGACGGTAAGCGGCAGCAGGCCGCCGTTGTACGAGCTCTGGTTATAGGTCGACGGCACGCCCGCGCAGCCTGGAAGGTTGGGGTGCGCGGCCGCGCCGCCGTTGCAGGGGTCGGTATTGCTGCCCGCGAGGTTGGACTGACGCGAGCCGGTGTAGAGCTCGATCAGCGAGGGGGCGCGGAAGCCTTGCGACCACGTGCCTCTGAAGAGGACGCCATCGACGGGGCGATAGCCGACGCCGACCTTGGAAGTCAGCTTGGAGCCGGCGGTGTTGTAGTCGGAGTAGCGAGTGGCGACGTCCAGCTCGAGCTTCTTGACCATCGGCAGGTCGGCCAGGATCGGCGCGGTGAACTCCAGGAACGCTTCCTTGACGTCGTACGAGCCGTTGGCGGTCGGCGTGCGCATGACGTTGGTGGTGGTCACCGTAGCCGAGGGCAGCGGCAGGGCGCCGGTCCCGGTCGAGACGGTGTTCACATAGGCGTCCGGATGATCCTCGCCGACGTTCTTGCGCCACTCGAAGCCGAAGGCCATGGCCAGCGGCCCGCCCGGCAGCTGCATCAGCTCGCCATTCACGTCGAAGGTCAGGTCATAGAGCTTGGTGAGGTTGGTCTCGCGGGCCGTCGAGTTGATGTAGGCCGCCTGCTGCGGGGTCATCTGGCCGAAGATGTTGATCGGGATACAGCCGGCCTGCGCGGCGCAGACCGACGGGGCCGACAGGCCCAGCGCCAGGTGCTCCAGGTCGATGCCGCCCGGCGAGGAGAACTTCATCTGGTTCTGCGAGGCGGAGCCGAACAGCGACCAGTTCCAGTTGCGCGCGAAGAGGTCGGTGTCGCCGGCCAGCTCGCCCGAGACGCGGTAGGTGTCGACCTGCTGGTTGCTGATCCGGTAGCCGACCGGCGTCGTGAAGAGCTGGATGTTCCAGGCCTGGTTAGCCGCGAAGCCGACGCCGAACGGGTTGTACTGTTGGTTGGCCGCGATCGAGAAGCCGCGATAGGTGCCAGACGTGCCGCCGATCGACAGGTTGGTCGGCGAGAACACCTGCTGGCTGCTGCGGCGGTTCCACATCACGTCCATGGTCAGCTTGACGTGGTCGGTCAGCTCTTGGTCGACGCGGGCGAAGATACCGTAACGCTCGCTGGGACCCACGGCGTAAATGCCCTGGGCCATGGTGTTGTAGTAGTCGTCCGGCAGCGTGGCGCGGTGATAGCTGCCCAGGCCCGTAGCGACGGTGACGCCGACGTTCTGGGTCAACGGCGCGGCGGTCGTCGAGAAGCCCGGCAGGATGTAGAGGCCGCGCGGGCTGGACGGGGCGGCGCTCAGATTGTTCGGGCCGGCGGTCAGCGACACCTGGGTGATGTCGCGATCCTTGGTCTCGACCGGGTCCTCGTTGACGTAGCTCAGGGAGACGAACACCGAGGCGCGCTCGAACTTCTTGCCCCAGTTGGTCTGCAGGCTGAACGACTCGCCGTCGCCGCGCGAGGAGACGCCGTATTTGCTCTCGACCTTGAAGCCCTCGAGATTGCGCTTGGTTTTGAGGTTGACGACCCCGGCGATGGCGTCGGCGCCGTAAATGGCCGAAGCGCCGTCCTGCAGCACCTCCATGCTGCCGATCATGCCGATCGGCACGGTGTTGAGGTCGACGAAGTCACGGATGCCGCGCGCGCCGACGCCATCCACCCAGCGGTGGCCGTCGACCAACACCAGCGTGCGGTCAGCCGCGCCGTCGGTATTGGCCAGATAGCGCAGGCTGATCGAGCTGCCGCCGTACGATGTGCCCTGCGTGCCGTTGGAGTTGTAGCTGACACCGGCGCTGGGCAGCTTCTGCAGCAGCTCGCCGATCGAGGCGACGGCCGCGCGCTGCAGGTCCTCCTCGGTGATGCTGGTCAACTGGCCGACGGAGTCGGCGTCGCGCCGGCGGGTCTTGGAACCCGTGACGATCACCGCGTCGAGGGTGTTGGCGTCCGCGCCCTGTTCTGCGGGCGCCGGCGTGGTCTGGGCCATGGCCTCGCCCGCGCCGAACACGAGCGCCAGAGCCGAAACGCTCACGAAAGCAGACTGAATTCTGGTCACCGGAGATCCCCCTCCAAGCCGGCGTTTTCGCCGGCTCAATTGCGCGGCTCCCCGCCGCTTATTCGGAGGCTAGGGTCGGTTACCTGTCACGAGACTGTCGCGAGCGCTCTGGTCGCGAACACGGCGATAATCATCGACGTGGAGCGGGCCCAGCGCCTCGCGCCATTCCCCCACCAGGCGGCGGCGGCGCATCTGATCCAGGTTCGCCAGGAGCGCCGGCCCAACCTCGATTGGACGGGCGAAGGCGTCGGGCGCACGCGCCGCGCCGCCGTCGATATCGGTGCGCACCGGGGCCATGCTGGTGTCGGCCAGCAGCTTCTGGCCCTTCACCGACAGCAGAAAGTCCAGGAACAGCTTGGCGGCGTTGGGACGGCGGGCGTGCGAGGAGATGAACGCGATCCGCGACATCACCAGGGTGTAGTCGCTGGGGAAGATCACCCCCAGATTCGGGTCCGTGCGCTGGTGCTGCAGGGCATAGGAGCCGATCACGTTGTAGCCGAACAGGATCTGTTGGCCTGAGATCGCCTCCAGCAGCGTGGCCGTCGACTCGTAGAGGTGCGGCTTGGTCGTCCCGATCGCCCGAGTCAGCGCCTGGGTGTCGGCCGAGGCCAGGCGGTCCTGCGAGTAGTAGAGAAAACCAACGCCCGATCGGCTGTTGTCGAACAGACCGACCGAGCCCTTCAGCGCCTTGGCCTCCAGCATCCGGCGTAGGGCCGCATGGCTCCTGGGCGCATCAGCGTCCGACAGCCGGCGGCGGTCGTAGGCGAAAACGATCGGCTCGGCCGTTACCCCAAAGCCCTGGCTTTTCCAGATTGTCCACGGCGGCAGCATCGCCCGGGCCGGGGTGTCGAACGTTTGAGCGTAGCCGTCGTTGATCAGCTTGATCTGCAGGTCCATCGCCGAGCTCCACACCAGGTCGGCGCTGGGCTGGTTTGCTCGGCGTTCGGCCAAGTAGCGCTGATAGAGCTCGGCGGAGTTCTGCCGCTGGAAGTCGACATGGACGTTCGGATGGTCGGCATGGAAGGCCGCCAGGACCGGGCCGATCTCGACATCGCCGGTGTTGGCGTAGACGGTCAGCCCCCGTTCCCGCTCGGCCGCGCGAAGGCGCGCGGCGCGCTCCAGACCGCTCAGGATCGGGATGTCGATGCGCCCGCAGCCGGTCAGCAGAGCGGCGGCCGGCGCGAGGAGAAGCTGTCGTCGAAGCATGGTCGCCCTGTTCACAGTCAGCGACGTTGCATGATAGGGGCGGAGTCGTCCAACCCCCGAGGCCCGACCGCATGCGGCTGCTGTTCGTGGAGGACGACGAGGCGCTGGGGCGCGGCGTCGTGGCCTTCCTCAGGTCCGAGACCTTCACGGTCGACTGGGTCACCGACGGCGAAACCGCGCTTCAGCAGCTGGCCGAACCCTATTCCGTCATCGTCTTGGACCTGGGTTTGCCCGACATCGGCGGCCTTGAGGTGCTGGTGCGCCTGCGCCGGGCGGGCAACCGCACGCCGCTCTTGATCCTGACCGCCCGCGACGCCCTGAAGGACCGGGTCAGCGGTCTCGACCTCGGGGCCGATGACTACATGCTCAAGCCGTTCGAGCCCGAGGAACTGGCGGCGCGGATTCGCGCCCTGGCCCGCCGGCGGGGCGGCGATCCCTCCCCCACGCTCTCTGTCGGCAGCCTCACCATCGACCGCAATGGCGCCCGCGCCTATGTCGACGGCCGCGACCTGGAACTGCGCCGGCGCGAGCACACGGTGCTGCTGGTGCTGGCCGCCAGCGCCGGCAAGGTCGTCTCCCGCCAGCGGCTGATCGGCGAGGTCTTCGGCCATGACGACGAAGCCGGCCCCAACGCCCTGGACGTCTATGTCGGCCGGGTGCGCCGCAAGCTGGAGCCCAACGGCCCGCGGATCACCACCTTGCGCGGCCAGGGCTATCTGCTCGAACCCTGATGGTCCGGATTCAGTCCCTCACCGCCCGCCTGCTGGTCGCCCTCGTGGCGCCTCTGGTCGTGTCGGCCATGCTGATCGGGATCGGCGACGCCTGGGTCACCCAAAGGGTCGTGGACTACACCTCCGACCGCCTGCTGGCCGGCTCGGTCCGCGCCATCGCCGAGTCGGTGACACTGGAGAACGACCACGTCGAGGTCGACCTGCCGCCCTGGGCGTTCGGCCTGCTCGACAGCCCGCAACGCGACAGCGTGTTCTACAATGTCCGCCAGTCCGGCCGGGTGCTGACCGGCTATGACGACCTGCCCGACTTCGACGCTCAGGCGATCGCCGCCAACGGCGAGCCGGTGTTCCGGACCCTGGTCTACCAGGACCGCCGCGTGCGCCAGTCCGCCGTCGCCCAGCGCGTGCCCGGCGCGGCCGCGCCGGTCGTCATCTCGGTGGCCCAGACGCTGGAGTCGCGCGCCGCCGTCCGCAAGACCCTGATGACCACCGTCGGCGCGATCGAGGTCGGGCTCGTCGGTCTGGTGGCGCTGCTGATCTGGCCGGCGGCGACGTGGAGCCTCAATCCGTTGGAAGGCCTGCGCAAGCGCCTCGCCGAACGTTCGGACGCCCGCGATCCCGACTTCGCGCCGGTGGCGGTCGGCGATGTGCCGCGCGAGCTGCAGCCGGTTGTCGTGGCCTTCAACAGCCTGCTGGGCCAGTTGGAGCGGTCTGTCGACGGCGTCCGCCGGTTCACCGCCGATGCGTCGCATCAGATCCGCACCCCGCTGGCGATCGTCAAGACGCACCTGGCCGTGCTGGCCAAGGGCCGGCGCTCGGTCGCGGACCAGGCGTCGCTGACCGACGCCCTCGAAGCCGTCGACCGCCTGCAGCGCCTGATCGAACAGCTGCTGGCCCTGGCCCGCGCCGAGGCGATGGAGGCCGATGGCCATCAAGAGGCCGACCTGGCCGCCTGCGCTTATAGCCTCGTCGATCGCTGGACCCCGCGCGCGGCGGCCGAGGGCGCCCGCCTGACCCTCAGCATCGAGACCGCGCCCCTGTTGGTTGCGCTGGCCGCGCCCCTGGTCGACCAGATCCTGGAGAACCTCGTCGACAACGCCCTGCGCTATGGCGGTCACGCCATCACGGTCGGCGTGCACCAGGTCGAAGGCCAAGCGGTCCTCTGGGTGGAGGACGACGGTCCCGGCCTGCCTGATAGGCTAAAGCAACGTCCCTTCGAACGTTTCGTGCGAGGCCCCCAGAGTTCGGGTCACGGCAGCGGCCTGGGGCTCTCCATCGTCAAGGCTTTGGCGCTGCGGGCCGGAGGCGAGGCGTTCATACTGGATACACGGGATGGCGGGCTGATCGTCAGCGTCCGGTTTCCGTCTAGGACGGTCTAGCCTCATGGGGGTACGCTGAGGATGCGCCATCGTATGCCTGAGCACGCAAAAAATGACGAGCGCTTCGCAGGAGGGAGCGCTCGCCAGTTTGGGGCAAGTGTCAGAGACTGCGGAGCCGCCGGACTGACGAACGGCTCCGCGTCTGGCGGCTGCTAGAAGCGCAGCCGAGCCCCGAGATTGAAGGTCCGCCCCAGTGTCTCGTAGGCGCCCGAATACGGCACCGAGAACGTCGTGGTCGGCAGCGGCGACGGCGGCGGGTCCTTGTCGAACAGGTTGCTGATCGTCAGGTAGAACTCCGACCGCCCCGAGAGCTTGGCCGTGAAGGTGGCATCGGTGTAGGCAACACGCGGGATGTCGTTCTCGGAGATGTCCACGCCCTCGACCAGGTTGGCGTCGATTAGCGACTTGGCGATCACCCGCTCCTGGACGAAGACGCCCCAGCGCGGCGTGTCATAGTTCACCTGCAAGGTCGCCCGCCACTTGGCGTTCGTTCCCGCGCCGCGCTGGTTGATCAGCGAGCCGACAGCCGGCTTGATCAGGTCCTTGCGGTTCAGGTTCAGATAGCCGCGCAACGACAGCGTGCCCCCGCCGAGGCTGGTCCGGTACTGGGATTCGATGTCCCAGCCACGCGCCTGCTGGGTGTTGAGGTTGAACGGCGGGGTGATCACCGTCACAGCGCCGTTCGCGACACTTTGCAGGGCGCAGAACGACGGGTCTCCGGCGGCGCAGAGATTGACCTGCTGCTGGGCCAGCAGGCCGCCGATCGCCCGCTTCAGGTCGATGTCGTAGTAGTCGATCGAAGCCTGGAAGCCGGGCAGGAAGCCGGGCTTGAGCACCACGCCATAGGTCAGGGTGTCGGCCTTCTCCGGCGTCAGGGTCGGGTTGCCCCGCGTCAGCTGGAAGAGTGGAACGGTGGCGCCGTTGTAGGTCACCGTGCTGCTGGAGAACTGACTGCCGTTGTAGAGATCGATGATGCTGGGCGCGCGGATGTCGCGCGAGCGCGTGATCCGGAACCGGATATCCTCGACCGGCGACCAGTTGCCGCCGATCTTCCAGGTCGTGGCCTCGAACGAGTTGGAGACATTGGTCGAGCTCGAGACGCCGCCGGCGAAGCTGTAGACGAGGCCGCTGGCGCTGTAGTGGGCGCGACGCACCGCGCCGTTCAGGTCCAGCTGGTGGAAGAACGGCTTGCCCGAGGCGATCGGCACGCCGGTTTCCAGATAGGCTTCCTTGACCTTGATGCCGCCCGCGAAGGGCTGCGGATTGAAGAAGCGGAACGCGCCCTGGCGACCGTTCTGGGCGCTGGGCGCGCCGCGCAGGCCGGTGAAGTCGTTGACCGTCTGCGAGAGCTTGTCGGAGGTCTGGTCGGCGTCGTCGTCGCGATACTCGACCCCGGCCGCGACCGAAATCGGATTGTCGCTGGCCAGGAATGCCTCACCCAGGTCGCCGCGCACGTTGAAGGCGATGTTGTGCTGGGTCAGCTTCAGGTCCTTGGACGCGTCGCCGATGACGGCGTTGACCGCCGAGCGGCTGGGCGAGCCCAGGCCGAAGATGTTCAGCGGCACGCAGCCCGGATCTAGACCCGACAGGGTCGAGCGACAGACGATCTGGCCGTTAGCCGGGTTCACCACCGCATCGGCCGCCGCGTAGAGCTTGCGGCTGATGACGTTGTTGCCCTCGACCGCCTCCTGGTTGGTCTGGCTGTAGCTGTAGTTCAGGTCCCAGGCCCAGCGATCGTTGATCTTGCCGTCCAGGCCCGCGCTCGCCCGGTAGAGATCGGTCGTGTACTCCAGCGTAACCGGCGGGAAGTCGGCTTCGTAGCGGCCCACCGTGATCGATTGGACGTTGGCCGTGACCATCCGCGCCAGGACACTTGCCGGCAGGTAGGCGTTGTCGCGGAAGATCGTGAACTGACTGGCGCTGCCAGTCTCGGGCTCGATGAAGGCCGACTGTAGGGTATGCGAACGGGCGTAGAGGCCGTCGATCGTCAGGGTCAGGTTGTCGTTGAGGTCGTAGCGGGCGCTGCCGAAGAGGTTGTAGCGCTCCTGGTTGGGCATCAGCGAGACATTGGCCCGCGCGCCGTCGCCACCGTTCTGGAACGCCGAGCCGGTGATCGTGCCGTAGTCGAAGACGCCGGTCGCGCCACCCGGCAGGAAGGTCGTGCCCTTCAGCGGCCCCGAGGTGATGACGCCGCCGGGATAGCCGGTCGAGCTGCGGATATCGTCGACCAGGATGAACTTCGGCGTCGCGCCGGCGACCGGGTTGGCGATGCGGCCGGCGGCTTTGTCAAACCACTTGCGCTTGGAGGGATCGTTCACGTCGATCCCCTCCTGGTTGAAGTACTCGCCGCTGACCACGACGTGCAGGCGGCCGTCGGCGAACGACTTGCCGCCGCTGAGCTGGACGAGACCCGACGGCGCGTCGCCGCGCGAGGTGACGCCGCCCTGGACCTCCAGCTTCAGGCCCTCGAACTTGCGGTCGATGACGAAGTTGACGACGCCCGAGATGGCGTCCGAGCCGTAGGCGGCCGAGGCGCCGCCGGTGACGGTGTCGACGCGGCTGATCAGGCCCTGCGGGAACATGTTCACGTCGATCGAGCCGACCTGATTGGTCGCCACCATGCGGTGGCCGTCCAGCAGGACGAGGTTCCGGTTGAAGCCCAGGCCCCGCAGGTTCAGCAGGTTTTGGCCCGTGGTGCCGATGGCCACCGACGGCACGCCGACCGAGGTGCGGTTGTTGCCGGCGAACTGCGGCATCTGCGAGAGGCCGTCGGCCAAGTTGGTCGGCGCGGCGCGCTTCAGATCATCCGAGGTCGCCACGGCCAGCGGCGTCGGGGCGGCGAAGCCCTGGCTCAGACGCGTGCCGGTGACGACGATCGCTTCGACGGTGTCTGGTTCGGCCTCCGACTGCGGCGACTTGGCGGCGGCGTCCTGGGCGAAGACCTGCGAGGCGGCCAGCAGGCCCACGCAGGCCAGGCTCGCGCCGGCCATCAGGCGGCGACGGGCGTGATAGTTCGATGATGGGTTCAAGGCTTCCTCCCCTCAGCTGTAACCGGCGCGCTTCAGGCGTGCTCGGTGCTGGTCGCTATTTTTGTTATCGAGCCCATAACACATGTCAACTTACATTATGTATTGCATAACATGAGAGTTATGGCCTAGGAGAGGAGGCAGGGGAGAGAAACATGGCATCCGTCGAATTTCGCGCTGTGACCAAGAGCTTTGGGAACACGCAGATCCTGAAGTCTATCAACGCGAAGATCCCGGATGGCGCCTTTACGGTGCTGGTCGGTCCGTCGGGATGCGGCAAGTCGACCCTGCTGCGGCTGCTAGCCGGGCTGGAGACGCCGACCTCGGGCCAGATCCTGATCGACTCGGCGGACGTCAGCCGCACCTCGCCGCAGGATCGCGACATCGCCATGGTGTTCCAGAGCTACGCGCTCTACCCCCACATGACCGTCGCCCAGAACATGGGCTTCGCGCTGAAACTGCGGAAAGTCGACCGCGCCGAGATCGACCGGCGGGTGGGCGAGGCGGCCGCCAAGCTGTCGCTGGAGCATCTGCTGGACCGCCTGCCGCGCCAGCTGTCGGGCGGCCAGCGCCAGCGCGTGGCCATGGGCCGGGCGATCGTCCGCGATCCCAAGGTCTTCCTGTTCGATGAACCGCTGTCGAACCTGGACGCCAAGCTGCGCGTGCAGATGCGCTCGGAAATCCGCGGCCTGCACCAGAGCCTGGGCAGCACCTCGATCTACGTCACCCACGACCAGGTCGAGGCCATGACCATGGCCGACATCATCATGGTGCTGAACCAGGGCGAGATCGCCCAGGCCGGCCCCCCCCAGCAGCTCTATGACGACCCCGACAACCGCTTCGTGGCCGAGTTCATCGGCTCGCCGGCCATGAACTTCCTGCAGGGCTTCGTGGAGCGCGGGATCTGGAGCGGCGACAACGGCCTGCGCCTTTCGCTGGCGGGTGACGCCGCCCTGGAGGACGGCCATGCGGTGACGCTGGGCGTGCGACCCGAGCACGTGGCGCTCTCCGGCGAGGCGGGCTTCTCGATGCGCGCCCTGACCGTCGAGAACACCGGCGCCGACGTCCATCTGCGCGGCGTGGTGGGCGATGACCCCATCACCCTGATCGCCAAGCCGCCGGTTTCGATCCGCCCCGGCGATACGGTCGGGCTGGCCCTCGACCCGGCCAAGTGCCTGTTCTTCGACACCGCCAGCCAGGAGCGCCTGCGGATGCTGAGCGTGACCTCGGCATGAGCGCGACCTTCACACGCCGCGCGGTCGTTGCGGGCATGGCGGCCGCGCCTCTGGCGAGCTGCGCCCGGCGCGACGACGGCAAGACCGTCCGTATCCTGCACATCGAGACCAACAAGGACGTGCTGCGGATCTGGCGCGAGGCGACCGACCGCTTCGCCGACCGCACCGGCGCGCGTGTCGACTTCCGGGTCATGGAGCCCCGCGCCTTCCAGTCGCGCCGCGCCACCCTGATGCAGAGCGATGGCCGCCCCCACCTCTTCTACAGCTGGGGCGGCGCCTCGGTGGACGCGCTGCGGGCGGCGGGCCTGCTCGAGGACATCACCGCCCGGGTGAAGCCCGAGACCCTGGCCCAGCTGATGCCAAGCGCGGTGGCGACCTACCGCCGCGAGGGCGCGCTGTACGGCCTGCCGTACCTGGCGACCCAGATAGGGCTGATCGCCAACCGGACCGTGCTGGACAAGGCCGGTGTCGCGATCGCGGACCTGGCCAGCTGGGACGGCTTCCTGAGCGCCCTGCCCCGCATCGCCCGCGCCGGCTTCGCGCCGATCGCCGCCGGCGGCATGGACGCCTGGCCGCTGACCCTGATGCTGACGCAGCTGGCCCTGAACGAAGGCGGCGACGCAGGCATGGAGGCGGCCCTGCGCGACCAGGGCGGCGGCTTCACGGCCCCGCCGATGCTGGCGGCGGCCCGCAAGTTCGAGACCCTGGCGCGACGCGCGCCGTTCCAACCGGGCTATCTCAGCGCCAAGGCCCAGGCGGCCATGCAGTTCCTGGTCAAGGACGGCGCGGGCCTGATGATGCACGGCACCTGGTTCTACCGGCAGGCGGCCGCCCTGACCGGCCAGCCGCCGGCGCAGGTCGCCGACCGGTTCCCGTTCATCGGCTTCCCGACGCCGAACGGCGGCCCGAGCCCTGCCCTGCAAGGCCAACTGAACGGCTGGCTGGTCACACGCGACGCACCGGACATCGCCATCGATTTCCTGCAGGACCTGGTGGACCAGGAGACGCAAGCCGCCCTCGCCCGCGCCGGCCA
Source organism: Caulobacter sp. GW456-12-1-14-TSB4 (assembly GCF_059424195.1). Classification (NCBI taxonomy): domain Bacteria; kingdom Pseudomonadati; phylum Pseudomonadota; class Alphaproteobacteria; order Caulobacterales; family Caulobacteraceae; genus Caulobacter; species Caulobacter sp. GW456-12-1-14-TSB4. The sequence continues at coordinate 205,311 of NZ_JBWKZF010000007.1, read as the reverse complement.
CATCATCCCAGCCAACCTCGCCGCCCGCTCGGCCCTGACCCATCCGGTGCTCATCGCCGCCGCCCAACGCCTGGACAACGCACCGTCGATCCAACTGGCCTGGGACGGGCTGCTCGGCTCCAACGGCGGTCCGACCGCCAATGACGCGGTCGTCCGCCTGGCCAGCGGCCAGATGGACGCCGACCAGGCCATGGCCGCGATCCGCCGCGGCTGGCGCATCGAGCTTAAGGCCGACCAGCTGGACGGCCGCTACGCCGGCGCCCTGGCCGACCTCGTGGGAAAGGGACAGGCATGACCGGCCGCGATCGCATCACGGGCGCGGCGTTCATGACGCCGGCGCTGCTGCTCTTCGGGTTCTTCGTCATCCTGCCGATGCTGCAGGCGCTGCGCTTCTCGCTGTTCAACTGGAATGGCTTCGGCGCACCCGAGGACTTCGTGGGCCTGGCCAACTATGCCGAGGCCCTGACCGCGCCGGCCTTCCAGCGCGCGGTCTTCGACGTGGCCGTGCTGATCGTCGCCGCCCTGCTGATCCAGCTGCCGCTGGGCCTGGCCAGCGCCCTGCTGGTCGGGACGAAGTTCCGGGGCGTGACGGCCTATCGCCTGGTGTTGTTCCTGCCCTATGTCCTGGCCCAGACGGCCACGGGGCTGGTCTTCACCTTCCTCTATGACGGTCGGTACGGCCTGGCGGGCCAGGTGGCGCGCTGGCTGCACGCCGAGCCGGTCTTCGTGCTGGGCGATCCGAACCTGGCTTTGCCCGCCGTCGTCGCGGTGATGGTCTGGAAGTACTTCGGCTTCGGCATGATGATCTTCGTGGCGGGCCTGCAGTCGCTGGACCCCAGCCTGATCGAGGCCGCACGGATCGACGGGGCCAACCGCGTCCAGATCCTGCGCCACATCACCCTGCCGCATCTGAAGCCCGTCATCGGCCTGGTCGCCTTCTTCGGGGTGCTGACCGCCCTGCAGCTGTTCGATCTCGTCACGTCGCTGACCGGCGGCGGCCCCAACGACGCCACCCAGACCCTGGTGACCTACCTCTATGGCCACGGCCTCTCGCGCCTGCGGGTCGGCTACGGCAGCGCGGTCGGTGTGATCCTGTTCGCCACCTGCCTCTTGGTCACCATCATCCTCAACGCCCGGAAACCGCGTCATGGCTGATCCGACCCGCTTCCTGCGCCACGCCGCGCTGCTGGTCCTGGCCAGCGTCATCGTCCTGCCCCTGGCGGCGGTCGTGCTGGGCGGCTTCAAGTCGCTGGACGACCTGGCCGCCAACCCCGCCGGCCTGCCCGCCGTCTGGCAGCTCACCGCCTACAAGGCCGTCCTGACCGACCATCGCTTCTGGACCTTCCTGGGTAATTCGGCGGTCGTGACCCTCTCGGCCGTGGCCACCACGGTGACCATCGCCTCGATGGCCGCGTTCGGGGCGGTGTTCCTGCTGGCCCGCTGGGGGCAGAGGATCATGCGCCTGTTCGCCCTGGGCCTGATGGTGCCGCCGGCGATCGCGATCATGCCGATCTTCCTGCAGATCCGGGACCTGCACCTGCTGGACACGCCCCTGGGCCTGATCCTGCCGCAGGTCGCGTTCGGCCTGGCCATCGCCACCATCCTGCTGGTCCAGTTCTTCAAGGAGATCCCCGAGGAGCTACACCAGGCCGCGATGATCGACGGCTGCGGACCGGTGCGCTTCTACCTAACGATCGTGCTGCCGCTGGCCACGCCGATCATCGCCACCGTGGCCACCATCCAGTTCGTGCAGAGCTGGAACAACTACATCATTCCGCTCGTCCTCCTGGCCTCGGAGGACCGCTACACCTGGCCTCTCGGGATCATGGCGTTCCAGGGCGAGAATATTCAGGAATGGAACTTGGTGCTGGCGTTCGTCGCCCTGACCCTGGTTCCGAGTATCGCGTTTTTCCTGGCCTGCCAGCGCTACATCGTGGCCGGCCTGTCTTCCGGAGCCGTCAAGGGATGATCGGGATCAGCTTCTACAACGCCTATTGGTTTGACAAGGCGGCGCTGGCGCTCTGGGACGACAAGGCGACCCTGACCCGCTGGCTCGATGTCGAGGCGGCCCTGGCCGAGGTCCAGGCCGAGCTAGGCGTCATTCCGCAGGCCGCCGCCGCGCGCATCGCCGAGGTCGCCAGGGTCGAAGCCTTCGACCTGACCGACCTCGCCGACGCCATCGCGGTCGCCCAGCACCCCCTGGTGCCGATCCTACACCGTCTCGAAGCCTTGGCGGGCGAAGAGGCCGGCGGCTGGCTGCACTGGGGCGCCACGACCCAGAACATCTTCGACACCGCCCAGGCCCTGCAGCTGAAGGCCACGACCCGGCTGATCCTCGACCACCTGGACGCTGTCTGCGCGCGCCTGGCCCAGGACGCTCAACGCCATCGCGCGACCCTGCAGGCCGGCCGCACCCACGGCCAGCACGCCCTGCCGATCACCTACGGCTTCAAGCTGGCCGGCTGGCTAGCGGAACTGCGCCGGCACCAGACGCGCCTGGAAGCGCTGCTGCCCCACGCCTTCGTCGCCCGCCTGGGCGGCGCGGTCGGCGCCTATTCGGCGCTGCTGGGCCAGGGTCGGGCCGTCGAGCAGGCGCTGGCCAAGGCGCTGGATCTGGCCGCACCCGATATCGGCGGCCGCGCCGACTTCGACCGCCAGGCCGAGGTTATGAGCGCCATGGCCGCCTGCGCCGCTTGCTGCGAGCGCATCGCCGCCGACCTGTCGTTCCTGCAGCGCACCGAGATCGCCGAGGTCGCCGAGGACCACTATCCCGACCGCGTCGGCAGCTCGACCATGGCCCAGAAGCGCAACCCGTCCGAAGCCCAACGCGTCATCGCCCTTGCGCGCCTGACCCGTTCGCGCATCCCGCTGGCACTGGAGGCGATGGTCCGCCAGGACGAGGGCGACGCGGCCTCGACCAACGTCACCGACATCCTGCTGTCCGACTTCGGGGTGCTGGCGGTCTCGACCGTGGCGGCCCTGCGTCGTCTGGTCGCCAACATCCATGTCGATGCGGCCCGCATGCGCGCCAACCTCGACATCAGCGGCGGCATGATCTCGGCCGAGGCGGTGATGATGGATCTGGGCCGCCGGATCGGCCGAGGCGAGGCCCATCACATCCTGCACGAAGCCACGGCGACCGCCGTGGAGACCGGCGTCGACTTCGCCACGGCGATTAGGAGCCATCCTGGCCTGAACGGCGAAATCCAGGCCATCGACGTCGCCGCCATGCTCGATCCGGCCCGCTATCTCGGCGAGATCGACGCCGTGATCGACGCGGTGGCCGGCCCGGACAAGACCCTGGCGGACGCGGCGACGAGCCCATAAGGATTGCCCATGTCCAGCGAATCCAACGCCTCGACCGACAGCAAGACCGGCGATCGCACGCCGCGCGGCGGCTGGTCGGGCAGTTGGGCCAGCATCCGCGACCTGGAGGTGCTGCGGGCGGTCATCGAGCAGGGCGGCGTCACGGCCGCTGCCCGCCAGTTGGGCGTCTCCCAGCCCGCCGTCAGCCGCACGCTCTCTCTGTTGGAGGAACGCTCGGGCCGCACCTTCTTCACTCGCACGGGCTCGCAGCTAGCGCCGACCGCCGAGGCCCTCCAGCTATTCGCCGCCACCAAGAGCGTGTTCGAGGGCCTGACTCGCATCGAGGAGTTCCGCTGGCTGGAGCCTGAGCAGGAGCGCCTGTCGATCGTCGCGGCTCCGACCCTGGCCCACTGCCTGCTGCCGCCAGTGATCGCGCGCTTCAAGCAGGAACATCCGCATGTGTCGGTGTCGCTGGACATCCAGACCTCGGTCAACGTGCTCAGCGCCATCGCCAGCGACCAGGCCCAAATCGGCGTCGCCGAGGTGCCCGAGGGCGACTGGGGCGTGCGCAAGCACCCCTTCCGCCGCTCGAACCTGGCGGTGGCCATGCGCAGGGATCACCGCTGGGCCGGCCGCGAGGTGATCGGCGCCCAGGAAATCGGCGACGAACCGCTGATCGTGCTGCTCAAGCGCAACCCCTTCCGCACCATGCTCGACCGCCTGCTGTGGCGTGATGGCGGCCTGCCCAACATCGTGGTCGAAACCGCCGACGCCCTCTCGGCGATCGAGCATGTCGAGCAAGGCATTGGCCTGGCGATCGTCAATCCCTACCCGGCTATGCTGCAGCCGCACCGCAACGTCCGCTTCGCCCGCCTGGAACAGACCCTGGTCTACGAGACCTGCGTCCTGACCAATCCCGCCCGACTGCCGACGCCGGGGATGCAACGCTTCCTGGAAACCATCCACGCTCTGCAGCCGCCAGGGACCTCGCTGAGCGAGCCCGTGGTGGCCGTGAAGCTGGGGGCAGACTGAACGGCCCCTGCACGTCAAAGGCCGACGACACATGAGTCTTCGTCACACCTGGACGCGTATCGCTCGCTCGAGAAGCATCCACTTCGTCAGTGGCGCGCCACTAGCTGCCGTTGGAATGCCCTCAGAAAGGCGACATTCAGGTCGCCGCTCGATCGGGCCAGATCGCTCCTTTGGCGGCCTCTACAGGGCCCGTCTCGGCTCAACGACTTGCGTCATTGACGGCCGAAGTTCAGATGGACATGCCGCCTCGGAGTCCCCGCCATCGACCGCTTCTCGACCTTGCAGCTGTTCGTTCGCGTTCTCGACCTGGGCAGCTTCACGCGGGCGGCCCACGAGCTTGGCCTTCGCCAGCCAGCGGTCAGCAAGCAGATCACCGCGCTCGAGACCCACTTGGCCACCCAATTGCTCGACCGCACCTCGCGGGGTCTGCGACCAACGGCGGCGGGCCTGGATCTCTACCAATCGGCGGTGAAGCTGCTCGCCGACCTGGAGGAGACTGAAGGCCGCGTCCGCGGGTCCGGCCATGGCCCGGCGGGCCTGGTCCGCGTCGCGACCCCGCCAGCCTTGGGCCGCCGCTACATCATCCCGAAGCTGCCCGCGTTCCTGGCGCAATATCCCGGCGTAACCGTGGAATTCTCGGTCGCCGAGCGGGTGGTCGATTTCGTCAGGGACGGCATCGACGTGGCGTTGCGCGTCGGCGCCCTAAAATCCTCGACCTTGGTGGCGCGCCGGATCGGACGCCTGCGCACGATCACGGTTGCAGCGCCGCAGTACCTGGCCGACCGCGGAGCGCCATCCGACCTCGACGCCCTGGCGGTTCACAGCCTCATCGTTGGCCAGACCGCAGGCGCCGCCCTGCTCTGGCATTTCCAAACCTTGGACGGCCCCGTGTCGATCACACCGTCGGGACCGATCCGCTCCAATGACGGGGAGGATTTGCGCGCCGCGGCGCTCGCCGGCCTCGGAATCCTGCACGGCCCGAGCGCCCTCGTCCAAGCGGATCTGCAGGCCGGCAGGCTCGTGCGCGTCCTGCAGGATTTCTCTCCGGAATCGGTCCCGATCCATGCGGTCCATTCCAGCGGACGCAACATGCCCCAGCGCGTGCGCGTGTTCATGGATTTCCTGGCGGCGACCTTCGCCGACGAACCAAGCCTGCGCCTCTAGCCCGTCATTCCAACGGGGAATGGTTGGTATGCAAAACGATCGTCTTCTGGGTGCTACGCCCCGGAGCCTAGAACCAGCAGCCTTCCATCCTGAAGGCGGTTCGATCGAGACGCATCATGTCAATAAGCCCAGCCAACCCGCCGCCCACTACCGCCGCCGACAAACTGGCCGTGATCGAGGCGCTCTACCGCTTTGCCGCTGGCATTGATCTGCGCGACGCCGACCTGCTGGCCTCGGCGTTCGCGCCGGACGCGGTATCCGACTTTCGGCCTGCCGCCACCAAGGCCGGCTTCGACTATCCGGTGCTGGAAGGCCGGGATGCGATCGTGTCGGCTCTGGCGACCTCGCTCAGCACGATCGACACCACCCACTCCATCAGCAATCCGCGCGTCACCGTCGAGGGCGATCGCGCTCGCCTGGACGCTCTTGTGGAAGCCCAGCACGTGCCGTCCAGCGATCCCGCGCGCCACTACCTGATGAAGAACCGCTACGATGTCGAGCTGACCCGCCGGGGCGGCGACTGGGTCATCCAGCGCGTCACCATCGACAACGTCTGGCGGACCGGTGATCCGGCCGTCCTGGCCGGGGTCTAGGCATGGCTGGCCGGTAGCTTCCAGCCTAGACAACGCAGCGCCGGCCGGTGATTAGGCGCTCGCGCGAAGTTGGCCCAAGGCTCGGGTCACATCGCGGCCGGGCGGCTGACCAAACAGCCGGCCATATTCGCGGCTGAACTGGGTGGCGCTCTCGTAGCCGACTTCGAGCGCGGCCGAAGCCACGCTCAGGGCCTGGGTGATCATCCGTTGGCGCGCGTGCATCAGGCGGATGGTCTTCTGGTACTGCAGCGGGCTCATGTTGGTGACGGCCTTGAAGTGACGGTGAAAGGCGGAGGCGCTCATCGCCACCATGGCGGCCAGGGTCTCCACCCGCAGCGGTTTGGCGAAGTTCTCGCGGATCCAGGTGATGGCCGCGTGGATTCGCGACAGGGCCGTGTCGGGCGTGGCGATGTCGCGCAGCAGCCAGCCGTGCGGGCCTTGCAGCACCCGATAGAGGATCTCGCGCTCATAGGCGGGGGCCAGGACCGGGATGTCGTCGGGCCGCTCGACCAGACGCAGCATCCGCACCCAGGCGTCGAGCAGCTCGGGCGTGACCGTGGCCACCGAGAACCCCTGCCCCGCCGCCCGTCCCGCCGAAGCCGGGGCCTGCTCAAGAACCCCGGCGATCACCTGCGGGTCGAGCGTCAGGCTGATGGCCAGATACGGCTCGCCCGTCGCGGCCGGATGGACTGAACCCACGGCCGGCAGGTCGACCGACATCACGAAGTAGCTGGCCGGATCGTAGTGCAGGGTCTGGTCGCCGATGGTCATCGACTTGGAGCCCTGCAGGATCAGGTTGATCATCGGATCATAAAGCGCAGCCAGCTGATGCTGCGGGATTTCGCCCTGAACCATGGCCACGCGCGGGATTCCCGTCTCGGTGCGGCGGTTTTCGGCGTGGGACGCCAGGCGGCGCAGCTCTTCAAGCGCGGTTTCCATGCAGGGGCTACTGAGCCGATCCAGCGCGCGGGGCAATGCCAAAGCAGGATCAGGCAGGATTGCGCCAGGATCGCCCGCAGCCCGGCCCGCTCGAAATCCGTAGCTCTGTCCTCGTCAAACCGACGCGGAGCAACAGCATGAAGATCGTCATCATCACCGGCGGCAGCCGGGGCCTGGGCGCCAGCGCCGCCCTGCACTGCGCCCAGCGTGGCCTGGGCGTCATCGTCACCTACAACAGCCACCCCGATGGCGCGAACGCGGTCGTCGCCAAGATCGAGCAGGCCGGCGGCAAGGCGCTGGCCGTCAAGCTGGACGTCGGCCAGGTCTCGACCTTCGCCGCCTTCCGCGACCTGGTCGCCGAGCGCCTTCAGGTCGTCTTTGGCCAGGCGACCTTCGACTACCTGGTCAACAACGCCGGCTATGGCCTGTTCAACCCGATCGAGACGGTGACCGAGGACGAATTCGACGGCCTGCTGGGCGTCCATCTGAAGGGGCCGTTCTTCCTGACCCAGGCGTTGCTGCCCCTGATGGCTGACGGCGGCGCGATCGTGAACCTGACCAGCGCCACGACCCGTGTCGCCACGGCCGGCGTCGCACCCTACGCCGCCTTCAAGGGCGGGCTGGAGGTGCTGACCCGCTACATGGCCAAGGAGTTCGGCGGCCGAGGCATCCGCGCCAATTCGGTCTCGCCGGGCGCCATCCGCACCGATCTGGGCGGCGGCCTGCCCGACGACTTCGCCAAAGCGCTGGCCGCCCAGACGGCGCTGGGCCGGGTGGGCGATCCGGACGATGTTGGCAAGGTGATCGCGGCCTTGCTCTCGGACGACACCGCCTGGGTCAACGCTCAGTCGATCGAGGTCGCCGGCGGTTACGTCATCTAGCCGCGCGCCCCGCTCCAGGAGAACACCATGCTCGACCACGTCTTCATCACCGTCAGCGACATCGAACGCTCGATCGCCTTCTATGAGCAGGCCTTGGCCCCGCTCGGGATCGCCCACGCCGTCGACTATGACGGCCAGGACGGCCCCGAGGGCCATCCCGACCTCAAGGGCTTCGGGCGCGGCGGCCGGGTGTTCTTCTGGCTGCGGGCCGGCCCGGCCGACGCCCGGGCCGCCCATGTCGGCTTCGTCGCCGATGGCCAGGCGGAGGTCGACGCCTTCTACGCGGCGGCTATCGCCGCCGGGGCCGACGACAACGGCCCGCCCGGCGCGCGGCTCTATTACGACCCGCGCTACTACGCCGCCGGGGTCACCGATCCGGACGGCTACACCCTCGAGGCCGTCTACAAGAGCTGGCAGCACCCGGCGCGCTAGACCTCGCCTCTTCTCTCCACAATCGACTTTGCAAGGACACTCCATGAACGGGCGACTGCTGATCTATGGCGCGACCGGCTATACCGGCCAGATGGTGGCGCAGACGGCCAAGGGCGCTGGCCTCGACATCGTGCTGGCCGGCCGCGACGCCGGCAAACTGGCCAAGCTGGCCCTCCAGCTCGACGCGCCGTATCGCGCCTTCGCCGTCGGTGACACGCCCGCCCTGCACGCGGCGCTCGGCGACTGCGCCACAGTGCTGAACTGCGCGGGCCCGTTCGCGGCGACCGCCAGGCCGATCATCGAAGCCTGCCTGGCCACCGGCGCGCACTACCTGGACATCACCGCTGAGTTCAACGTCTACGCTCTGGCCGAGTCCCTGTCGGACGACGCCGCCAAGGCCGGCGTGATGCTGCTGCCGGGTGTCGGCTGGGACGTCGTGCCCAGCGACGCCCTGGCCGTCCACACCGTCGCCCAGGTCGCCGATCCCCTGCGCCTGCGCATCGCCCTGCAGGTGGCCGGCGCGATGTCGCGCGGCTCGGCCATCAGCGCTGGCGAGATCATCGCCGTCGGCCTGCTGGTGCGCCAGGACGGCAAGATCGTCGCCAAGCCGGAGGCCGCGAGCGCGGAATTCAATTTCGGCGACGGCTATGTCGAGTGCTTCCCGCTGTCGTTCGGCGACCTGGTGACGGCCTGGCGCTCGACCGGCGTGCCCAACATCGAGATGTTCGTCCACGTCACGGGCGAGGCGTTCCCGCAGGGCGATCTCTCGACCCTGCCCGATGGCCCGACCGCACAGGAGCGGGACGAAAACCGAGCCAAGGTCGTCGTCGAGGTCCTGGGCGCGGACGGATCGCTGGCCAGCGCCATGATCGAAACGGTCAACGGCTATTCCTACACGCCGCTCGCCGCCGCCGAAGCCGCCCGTCGCGTCCTCGCGGGCGAGCACCACCCTGGCTTCCAGACGCCGGCAACCGTGTTTGGACCCGACTTCGCCACGTCGATCCCCGGTACCCAGATCATCGATCTGTAGTTGGAGCAGACGCCCATGGACGCCATCGAGGTCACGACCTTCAAACTCACGCCCGGCCTGACCATCGACGACTTCGTCGCCGCCAATGCCGACGTGGACACCTGGCTGCTCAAGCAGCCGGGCTTCATTTCCCGGCGCATCGCCCAGCGTGGCGACGGCGTGGTGGTCGATCTGTTGATCTGGGCCAGCGTCCGGGATGGAGAGACCGCCGCGGCCCGGCTGATGGACGAGTTGGCGGCCTCTCCGGTCCATGCCGCCATCGACCAGTCCACCGTGTCGTGGACGGTGTCGACCGTTCATCACCGACTTTTGCCTTCAGCAACCCAGACATAACTGGGCAACGTGCGCCATTTCCGGACCTTCGCACCGCGCCGATATCAGGACATTCCGTCACCAGCTGAAAACCGAGATCTGTAAGATCGTCCACGCCGGCCATTGCGCTGGCCCGGTATAAGGCTGACAACGCGCGTCCATCTTCAGTTGGATTTCCGTGATGAAGCGCTTGTTGCTGCTGGCCAGCCTGTTCCTGGCGCTTCCGGCGCATGCTCAGTCCGATGCGGATGGCGTCACGGCCTTCCTGAAGGCGAAGATGCGTCAGGAGCAGATTCCGGCCTTGCAGGTCGCCATCATCCGCCACGGCAAGATCGTCAAGAACGCAGCCTATGGCGTCGCCAACGTCGAGAACGGCGTGCCCGCGTCCACCGAAAGCGTCTTCTCGATCAACTCCTGCACCAAGGCGTTCACGGGCGTGGCGATCATGCAGCTGGCCGAGGCGGGCAAGCTTCGGGTCGATGATCCGATCTCGACCTATCTCGACGACCTGCCGCCGGCCTGGCGCTCGGTCACCATCAAGCAGGTCCTCGCCCACGTTTCCGGCCTGCCCAATATCATCGACAGCCATGAAGACCTGATCGGCGACGGCAGCGAGGCTTCGGCCTGGGCCACGGTCAAGACGCTCCCGCTGGAATTCCAGGCGGGCGAGCGCTTTCACTACAACCAGACCGGCTACGTTATCCTGGGCAAGATCATCGACAAGCTCAGCGGCCAGCCTTTCGCCCAGTTCATCGAGGAGCGGCAGTTCAAGCCGGCCGGCATGACCCACACGCGATTCGGCGATTCCTCGGACGTCATCGCGCACTCGGCCGGCGGCTATTCCTACCTCAAGAACGTCGACGGCGTGTGGACCCAGGGCGAGCGCCTCTCGGCGATCCACGTCTCCTTCTCCCCCTATTTCAGGACGGCGGCGGGGATCTTGTCGACCTCCACCGATCTGGCCAACTGGCTGATCGCGCTGCAGTCGGGCAAGCTGCTCAAGGACAAGGCCAGCCTGGAGACGTTGTGGACCTCGGTCGTCCTGAACGACGGCACGACCGGCGGCATGAGCCCCTTGCTCAACGGATCAGGCCTGGGCTGGCCCGTGACGACCCGCGCGGAACACCCGGCGGCGGGGCCGATCGGCGGCATGAGGTCGACCTTCTTCGTCTATCCGAAGGACGATCTGTCGGTCATCGTCCTGACCAACCTGCAGGGCGCCAATCCCGAAAACTTCGTCGACGAAGTCGCCGCCTACTACATTCCCGACATGCACGAATCCAACGGGTTCGGCCTGTCGCCGACGCTCAAGCTCCTGCGCGGCGAACTGTTGCGACAGGGGTTCGACAAGGCGCCGCAGGTCGTGGCCGATCTGAAGGCGCGAAACCCGTTGTTCCAGCTCAAGGAAGAGGAACTGAACGTCTGGGGCTACAAGCTCCTGGAGCAGAAGCAGCCCGGCCAGGCGCTGGCGATCCTGAGGCTGAACGCGGCGCTCTTCGCCGACAGCTGGAACGTCTATGACAGCCTAGCCGAGGTTCTCGAGGACACTGGCGATCGCCCGGGCGCGATCGAGAACTACAATCGCTCGCTGCGGCTCAATCCGAAGAACAGCAACGCGACCGACCATCTTCGCAAGCTGAAGGCGGTCTAGGGAGGCGACGGCCGATGGAGAGCAAGACGAGCAGGCCAACGCCCGCGACTTTCCAGGCCGAACTCAAGGCCAAGTAAAACCCGGTGCTGGGCGACAGCGTCGCCCGAACGACGCGGGGGCGGGTAACCCATGCCGCGGAGCTCGTCCTCAAGGCCGAAGCTCTACAAACCTATAGCCATCGGAGAGGTGCGCGAGATATATCGGGTCGACACGCCAGCGGCTCTCCCTCGGCCATGATGCCCGGAGCCTAGCCTGAAATCCTGGGCGTCCGGCCCCCTACCATTGCGCCGTTGTCCGAGGCTGGCGCTGCGAGGTCGTTAGCAGTCCCCGCGACGCAAGCGCGGACCACGCCATCTCCTTGAGCGTCGGTCAGTCCGCGCCGTCCCGGGCCGGGATAGACATGCCTTGCTGCATAGCGACATACAGCGGGCCAGCGTCCCGGCGTCCATTCACGGCGCGATCTCGCCCTTCTCCAGGCCTAGGGTTGCCGTCCGCGACGCTAGCCAAAGACCGCCGTGCAAAGCTTGGGGACATTCGCCCGACCAAGGCCGCTTCGGATGTCTGGGCCGTCCGGCGGGAGATCCTTTAGCGCCTTCAAAAGCAGATCCGCCGCCGTTCTTGGTCTGGCCGCAGGATCCTTACGCCGCAACGCCGACAGGACCAGGGCGAGCAACCCGGCGATATGCGGTGTTGCCATGGAGCTGCCCGGTGAGGATCGGTAGCTGTTTCCGGGGGTTGCGGAAATGATATCCACACCGGGCGCTACGAGCGTGGGCAGGGGTCGAGGCGTGATCGTCGCGAAACTGGATGGGCGCACGGAACTATCGGTCTGGGGTACGGTGACCTGGCTCCAGTCCACCAATTCGCCGCCGCTTTCGTCCCATACCTGGCCGCTGACGTCGTGAGCGCCCACGGCCAGCAGCAATCCTGCGACGGGCGAGCCGGGGTCGAGCAGATAGTTGGCCGGAGACCGCGTCTTGCCTACGCCAGGCGCGAGCATTTCGTTGCCGACGGCCGCGACGACGACCACGCCTTTCTGCAGGAGTGTTTTGATCGGCGCGACCCATTCCTCATGCAGGCCTGGCCAACCGAGCGACAGGGAAACCACGTCGCAATCCTGTGTCGACAGCCAGCTCAGTCCCGCAAGGATCCCCGCGACCGAGCCCTCGTTCGATGCGCCCAGCACCCGAGTGACCACAAGCTCCGAGCCAGGAGCAACGCCCCTCGCCTTGCCCTCCGTCGGCTCACCGACCAAGATCGCCGCACAGTGCGTGCCATGCCAGTGCGAGAACGACGGGATGGCCTTGTCGTCTGGAACCACCACCCCGCGCTCGTCGCGTTGCAGCTCCTTGTTGCCCAGCTTGTCGAACTGAGCGTAGCCGACCAGTCGTTCTTCCGCGACGAGGGTCCTGAAGGCTGGATGGGTGCTGTCCAGACCGCTATCGGCGATCCCGATCCTCACGCCCGCGCCGTTGACTCCCTTGTCCCAGAACAGTGACGCCTGCACGCCTTCGTCACCGACGCCCCAGTTATCGTCGTTCTCGGTCTCAGAGGCCCCACCGATGCCGCTCGGATCGAGCGGAAATTCGATGATTGCGTTCGTGAAGGCGTCACCGACCAGTCCATCGCCCGCTGGGGCGGCGACGCCATGCGCTATCAAGGTGTTGGGGGCGATCAGGCGCGCGCCGCCATCAAGCGGCGGAATGACCGAGGGGTCCAGGGCGATGACCAGCTCGTCACCGTCGTGGATGACGAAAGGCCCAAAGGTCGGCTTCCTCACCATGCGTGGCGACCTCTACTCGGCCGGTAGCTGGATGATCCTAGCCACCCGTGAGACCGCCTCGTCGATCTGGAACTTGATCGCTTCGCAAGGCGACTTGGTCTCGTCCATGAACACACGCGGGTGAGAGCAGCCGCCCATGCAAAGCGGCAGCACCCTGCATCCCGCGCACGACGGATAGAGAAACGGCGACATCCTCGCCCACTTGCCGGCGACCTCGGTCTCGGACATGTCCGACTCTCGCTGGCACACATTGCCCATGGCTTCGGACGGCACGCCGACACTTTCCCAGCACCGGCTGATATCGCCCGCCGGATCGATCGCGAACATCGAGCCTTGGGTGGCGCCGCAGAAGTGCGTCCTGGGCGTGAGCTTGCGGACAAGCCCCTGAAGCGCGCCGGGCATGATGTCGAAATATTCGCTCTCGACCTTGGCGAAGCTCGCCCGCCCCAGCGTATCGGGGTCTGGGCGGATGCGCTCCGCTCGCCCCCCGTCCTCGGGCAGCGGTTTGACCCGCTGGCCGGAAGGCTGGGTCACGAAACCCGCCTCGCCATCCAGGTCGTCCGTTCGTGCGAGATTGACGATGCGATCAAGGCCGTGCTCGCCGAGGATCTCGAGCATTCGGGTAAGGTCTGGCCGATTGGCGCGGCTAACATTGATCCTGATCGACAGGTGCATCCGGCTCGCCGCTGCGGTGGCGTTTCTCAGGATCGCTGAAGGATGTCCTTCCTCGTCGATCAGCCCTCGTGTTTCGCGGCTGGTCTCGACCAGATTGTCGAAAGAGATCTGCGCGGCGGTGACGCCCACGCCCAGCAGACGGTCGACCATGGCCGCGTCGAGCAGCACACCATTCGTGACGATCGCCAGATCATTCAGGGTTCCGCCGGCCTCGGAGACCGCCGCGCGCAGCCGCTGGGTCAGATCAACGACGATGTCGGCGGCTAGCAGTGGCTCGCCGCCATACCAGGTCAACGACACACGCGTCCAACCGGCCAGAACCCGCGCGCGGATATAGTCGACCGTCGCGTCCTGGGTTTCGGGCGACATCATCCGGCTGGAGCGGTAGGCGTTCTGGAAGCAGTAAGGGCAGGCTTTGTTGCAATCGAGCGACGGGGCGATGGTGACGCCGAGATCCCCGGTCGTGACGCGGCCGCCGGTGTAGGTCGACACTACTTGGTCGATCTCGTGGCCGTCGTGCAAGAACCCCATGTCCATGAGGTCTTGTGCGAGAGGGGTGAGCGGGACGCCGTCGTGCGTCTGGAGGAGACGCGCAGCCTCCGCTGACAGGGCCGCAAAGACGCCCGTCCGGGCGTTGTAGCCTACCCAACGATCGCCGCGAGGCACGACGTGATTGTAGCGTGACGGCGCAAGCTGCATGACGCCCTCCTAGGCTTCTGCTTCTTCGGCCAGGCTAGGACCCCAGCGGACGACGCAGTTGCCGCTGCAGCTTACGCGCGCCTCGCAGATACCGGCGCCGCCTATATCGGATTCAGCTGGGATGGCCTTGATCTGAGACACGTTCACGTCGCCTTCCGGCACGCTGCCGCCATTGCTGATCTCAACGACCAGCAAGGTTTCAGGTCCGAGTTTGACAATTTTCGCGGCGCCCAGGCTGGGCGTGGCGGCGATAGGCGCGGGCTGGTCCGTCATCTTCATGTCCTGGATGGTGGTCAATGGGAGAGGCCGTCAGAACGGGCGCTGGCAGGTGAGACCAGACGTTGAGCCCGCGCATCCACCAAACGGTGGAGGCGCCCATCCAAAGTGGCGTTTTCTTTCCGCTCGCGCGCCGCCTGGCGATCGATCAGACTCATGGCTTGCGCTCGACGAGAGCGAGGGTGCGCTAGTTGCGGCGGCCACGAGGGTGTTCCAATCGGACGGGGCGTTGCGCGGGTCCGCCGACGCGAGCGCTCTAAAGCACGCTATCCACGGTGGACGGCGCCGCTGCGGGGCCTATTGCGCGACCGGCTGAGCCAGGGCGTGCGCCAACCGAACGAGATCGGCGCGGGTATGGGTGGAAGTCTTTTGGAAGAGGTGCAGCACGTGGGTGCGCACGGTGCTTGACGCGATGCTGAGCTCGGCCGCGATTTTTTGAGTGCTCATTCCAGCCAGAACGCGTTCGAGCACGCCAAGCTCGGCCTGCGTCAGCTCGAACGTCGATTGCAAAGCTTTGCCGGCGAAATCCTGGTTGGCCGGCGCGTTTGAAATGAAGATGGCCGCCACCGCGTCCGTTGCCAGCCGGGCACGCATCTCGCCTTGGCCAAGCGGTAGGAGGTGCAGGGTGCGGGCGGCGTGATCTGGCGCTCTGATCGACAGGCCAACGCCGTTGCCAGGAATGTCGGTTTCGTCCGCGGCCAATCGACGGACGGTGTTACCGACGGCCTGTTGCAGACCCGACAAGGGCGAGGCTAGGCAGCCGTGATGGGACGCCAGGATCGTACCCTGCGCCAATAGCGACCTGGCTCGGGGATTGGCGTGAACGATCGCGCACTCGGCCGACACCAGGATGACCGGTACGGACATCGAGTCGATCACGGTCTGGAAGTTCCGCGCGGCGGACCGCGAGGCGTCGAGGAGTCCGCTGATTTGAGCGGCGCGTTGGCAATGGGGCAGCAGCAGCGCAAGTGAATCGATCAGGCCGTCATCGATAATGCCGAGCCTGTTGTCAGTCGCCAGCCGGATGCTGCCAAACAAGCCTTGATCGCGTGCGAGCACGATAGCCGCGCCGTCGACCAGTTCCATAGGGCCCACCCAGTTGCGGTAATAGTCGGTCTGTCGCAACGCCTCCTGCGTCATGATGCGGCTAACGATCCACGGTCGGTCGATGGGGCGCGTCATCGCGGCGGCCAACCCGCCCCATACCTCGGGCATGCCACGGTAGTGGCTCACCATCGTAGCGGCCTGTCGGTCGTCGATGCCATGGTGAAAGTTAAACAGGTTCGTCATCCCCGGGACGCGATTGAGATCGATCGTCCCCTTGCGAAAGCCGAGCGCTTCGCAAATCCGGCTCAGGGTTTGCGGCCACAGGGACGGGTCTATGGCGCCATCGTAGATGGCGCAGACCAAGTGCGAGAAGGTCTGGTGGTCCATGCCCCTGCCCGTCGTTCATCGATCCTGCAACCGCGACGATACAACCATTGGCAGTTATCCTCCAGCGTCCGCCTCTAACGGCGATATCGGACGCTTGGCCCTATTTCTGGAGGTGTCGTCCGCGGAGGCCCAACGCCTGCGTCGCGCCAGTTTCTGCCATTGGCGCAGCTCCGAGAACTTGCCGTTGATCTGACGCTCATGGAGCTCAGCCGAGCGGCTCGCGTGATAACTCGGTCATCTCTGGTCCGGACGCGGAGGGATCGAGGTCAAGCGCCAGGATGCCGCGCTGGCGCGGCGGCGAAGACCTGCGCGAGCGCAGTGCGCAACAGCTTTGGCTGGAAGTCGTCGTCGTAAAGGTCGCCGCGCTTATGCGCGCCGTCAGGACGCGGCATGAAGCTGTCGAGCCAGCTGAAGCGGTCCGAAAGCCCCCAGGTCACGAAGGTCGTGGTCTGCGGATAGGACAGGACGATGTCCGACCAGGCCTTGCCATAGTCGGCGATGCGCTGGTCGCGCTCGGCGATGCTGCCGGTGATCTCGCGGTCGTCGACGTCGAATTCGGTGACCAGCAACTTGTAGCCCATGCCCGTCACCTCATCGAGGAAGACGCGCCAGTCGCGCTCGCGCCTTTGCACCACGCCCTGGCCCGCGGACACATTGATGTGCCCCTGGATGCCCAGGGCGTCGACCGGGATGTCGCCCTTCTTCAGGGACTCCAGCAGGCGCAGCACGCCCGTGCGGTGCGTCGCAGACCAGTCGCCCCAGTCCATGTAGTCGTTGTAGACGAGCTGGGCGTGCGGCGCGGCCTCGCGGGCCAGCTGGAACGACAGGGCGATCAGCCGGCCCAACCCGCCCGAGGCCTGCGCCAAGGCGCTATCGCGCATGCCGCCGGTTTTGGGATCCACGGCCTCGTTGACGACGTCAAAGCTGCTGACCCGCTTGGCGTAGCGCTTGGCGACCGTCGCGACATGGCGACCCACGACGACGTCGCAGGCCTCGACGGGCTTGGACCCGAAGTCGTAGGTCTTCACCCATTCGGGCAGCCGCTCCTGGCGCGGCCAGAGCAGGGTGTGCCCGCGCAGCGCCTTGCCGGCCTTGCCCGCCCAGGCGGCGTAGCGGTCGGCCTCCTCGAAGTTGAAGCGGTCCGCCGCCGGCGCCAGCGGAACCCATTTCATGGCGTTCTCGGGCGTGATCGCCGCGCACTCGCGCTCGACCAGGGCGCGGTAGTCGGCATTGGCGAAGCCGCGCGAGCCGACGGCCGTGCCGAAGGTGATCCCTCGGCGCGCCGCGGCGGCGGCCAGCGTATCCTCGGCGGCGTTGGCGGACGCCAGCGGCGCCAGGGCCGCGGCCGCGCCGAGCAGCATTTCTCGTCGATCGAGGCGCATCACTGGGCTCCTGCCTTGGCCTTGCCGGCATAGAAGTCGGCCAGGACGTCGAACGCCAGCTTTCGCTGACCGGTCTCCGAGACCAGGCCCTTGCGGTTCCAGCCCTGCTGATACGGATTTTGCCGGCGCGGCGAGCGGAAGTCCTTGAGGATCCAGGGCGAGATACCGCGCAGCGTCGGGATGCGGGCGGCCATCGCCAGGGTGGCCTTGTAGTAGTCGCGCTGGAATTCCTCGGAGAACTTCTGGGGCCTGGCCCGCAGGTCGTGGAAGCCGGCCTTGGCGTCGGCCCCGAACTCGGAGAACAGCAGCGGTCTGTCGGCTGGCACGCGCCACTGGATCGACGGCACCAGGTCCAGCCGGTCGTTGGTGTACCAGCCGTTGTAGGTGTTGATGCCCATGACATCCAGCGAGGCCGCCAGCGGGTCGTTCATGGTCATGACCGGCACACCGTTCTCCTCGGTGCGCTCGGTCAGCAGCGCAGCGCCCACCAGCCGGGTGTCGTCCAGCGCACGGACATCGCCGGCCAAGGTCTGCAGGAAGCTGTTGCGGGCGGGCGAATTGGGCGTCTCGTTGGCGATGCTCCATATCGCGATCGAGGCCCGGTTGCGGTCGCGGACGATGTTCTCAGCCAGCATCCGACGCGCCGCCTTCAGGGTGTCGGGGTTGGACCAGTCGATCAGCCAGTAGACCGGGATCTCGCTCCAGATCAGCAGGCCCAGTTCGTCGGCCATGCGGGTCGTCACCTCACCGTGCGGATAGTGCGCCAGGCGGACGAAGTTGGCGCGCAGGCCCGACTTGGCCTCGGTCAGGAGGGCGCGGGCGGCGGCGGGGGTGATGGCCCGCGACGGCGCGATGCCGAACTCCTCCTCGTGCAGGCTGATCCCGCGCAGGAACAGCGGCTTGCCGTTCAGCAGGATCTGGCTGCCCTTGGTCTGGATCGTGCGGAAGCCCACGCGGTCACGCCAATGATCCTCGCCCGCGTTGATGGTCACGTCATACAGTTGCGGCCGATCCGGCGACCAGCGCACCAGGGTCTTGGGCGCGGCGACGCTGACCTGCCAGCGGCCATTGGCGTCGGCCACGCCCGACAGGACGAGACCCAGGGCTGGCGCGCGCAAGGTCACCGCCCTCCCCGCCGCCTGCGGGCCGTCCAGGCGGACATCGACGGCGATCTTGTTGTCCGGCGTCAGGCGAACCCAGGCGTCGTCCACGAAGGTCTGCGGCGTGGCCACCAGGCGGATGTCGCGGGTGATCCCGCCATAGCTCTCCCAGTCGGTGACCGGCGGCGGCACGCTGGACGGGCCGGCGACGGAGTCCACCGCCACGGTCACCTGGTTGTCTCCCGCCCGCAGGCGCTGGGTCACCTCGAACGCGAAGGGCGTGAAGCCGCCCTCGTGTTCGCCGACGAATTCGCCGTTGAGGTAGACGCGGGCCTTGTAGTTGGCCGCGCCGAACCGCAGGAACTGGCGCTGGCCAGACGAGATCTCGGCCGTGAAATGGCGCTGGTACCAGACGAGCCCCTGGTAGTGGCGCATCTCGGCCGAGTGGGTCAGCCACGAGCCCGGCAGGGTCGCCTGCGGCGCCGCCTGCATGTTGTATTCGAACGGCCCCTCGCCGTCGCGCATCGCCGCGTCGACATCGGTCTCGGCGTAGCGCCGCTCGCTGGCGTTGGCCGGCTGGCCGTGGAAATCGGTGACGCCCGACCGATAGGGATCGATCGAATAGCGCCACAGACCCGAAAGACTGAGCCCCGGACGCAGGTCCGCCGCCACCAAGGAAGGCGCTTGCCCAGTAGCGATCTGGGCGACGGCCGGTTGGGAAAAGATCGCGACGGCCACGAGGGCCGCCGCGACTAGGGGGAACTTGGTCAGGCCCATCGGTGCATCAGCCGCCGAACTTGGCGCGCAGCGACAGCGTCACGCGGCGATCGGCCACGAACCAGGAGCGCGGCGCGGTCACCAGGTCGTTGTTGATCACCTGCGAGGTGCGCGCCGTGGCGGCCGTCAGGTTGTAGCCCTGCAGGCCGATGCGGACATTCGGCGACACGGTCACGAACGCCGAGGCGTCCAGCTGGCCGGTCGCCTCCGAGAAGATCGGTGCGAACGGCACGATCACGTCGCGCGTGGTCAGCAGGAACTTCGAGCGCCAGGAGTAGGCGGCGCGCAGTTCCAGTCGTCCGCGCTGGTAGAACGGCTGGATGTTGACGGTGTGCTTGGACAGGCCCTGCAGCGGCAAGCGGCTGGTGTCGACCGTCGCCACCGTGCCGGCCGCGACGTCCGGATCGGTGCTGCTGAGCGTGCTTTGGCGGACCCCCGAGGCGTGGACATAGGTGTAGTTCGCCGTCAGGCCCAGGCCCGACAGCGCGCCCGGAAGGAAGTCGTAGGCCTGGGAATAGCCGACCTCGACGCCGCGCACCTTGCCGGTGTCCTTGGAGTTCAGCGGCGTGGTGACCAGGCCGTCGAAGCTGACGCCGTTGTTGGCGAAGGTCAGGCGCTCGGTGCCGTTGGTGACGACCCCCTTCAGGTCCTTGCCGAACAGGGCCACCGAAACCTGCCCCACCTTGGAGAAGTAGTATTCGGCGGTCAGGTCGACATTGTTGGCCGTCACCGGCTTCAGGTACGGGTTGCCGACGTTGAACACCGCCACCGGACGGCCGTTGGTGATGATCGACTGGTCGGTCGTGTTCAGCACCACGTTGTAGTAGGCGCGCGTCAGGCCAAACTCCGGCAGCGAGATCGACTTGTTGATCGCCGCTCGGAAGAGCAGCCCGCCGCCGACGTTGAGCTTGGCGTTGAACGACGGCAGCCAGTAGTCGTAGTCCAGCTTGGCGGTGATCGGCGTCATGGCGCCGTTGGCGAACTGATTGGCTTGCGGCACGAAGGCGCAGAAGGCCGAGGTCGGCTGGGTGCAGGTATAGACCCGCGACGGGAAGGCATAATAGCCCGAGGCCTCGCGCTGGGTCTTGGTGTAGCGCAGGCCGGCGTTGCCGCTCAGCGCCCAGCCGTTGCTCAGAGTCCCGTTGAAACGGGCCACGACATAAGCGGCGTTGACCGTTTCCTCGACCGGATTGATCTCGCTGGGGAGATAGTCCGTCCCGGCGATCACACCGCAGCGCTGCGACAGCGGGACCCAGTTCTGCGGGCAGCCGTTCAGCAGGCGCGGCCGCCACTCGTCGCCGATCTGCAGCAGCATGTTGCTGACGGCGGCGTAGTCGCGCAGTGGGTCGGCCGGGAAGTAGAGGCGGCCAGGACCAGCGGGGCTGTCGGTCTTGCCACGCAGGAAGTTGTCGAACGCAAAGCCCTCCTGTGGCCCCAGGCTCCCGAGCAGGCGGGTCGGATCCGTGCCGACATTGTCGGGACGGCCGTTGATCAGTTCGTCGAACCAGACCGGCCCGGCGCCGGCGTAGATGTCGCTGAGGACACCGTAGTTATAGGTCGAGAAGCGGGCCGTGTTCTTGCGGTTGGCCCAGCGATAGCCGACGTCGATTGACTTCAACCAGCCCTCCGGCGCCGAATAGCGCAGGTCGATGCGGGCGGCGTCTTCGTTGCCCGTACTGTTTTCGACATGGTCCATCGCCGCGCCGTAGAAGCTATTGGCCGGGCTCAGAAATCCGTCATTGGGGGAGGTGAAGTAGGTCGGCCGGAAGGTGATCCCCGGGCAGGCTGCGGACGTTGTGCAGGGGATGATCGGCAGGAACTTCACCGTCGGCAGGTCGTCGCCGTTCAACGCCAGTTGGGTGTTCTGATAGGTCACGGCCCGCACGCTCATGTCGTAGACGTCGACGGTCGAGCGGACGTGCTGGTAGTCGGCCGTCAGGGCCAGGCGGTCATTGACCTCGAACTTCAGGTTGGCGCCAAAATCGTCGGTCACCAGGTGACGGTCGACATAGCGGACGGTGTTGTTGGCCTTCATGCCGGTCAGCGGCACGCGGGCGCGGGCATTGTACTGGTCGTCGCGATAGCCGACCGGCGCGGTCAGAATGCCGCTGGTGAAGACGCCGTCGTCGTCGAAGGTCAGGCTCGTACCGGCCAGCGCCCGGGCGTCGCCGGCCGAGGTGACATTGTCGGTGGCGATCTCAGCGGTGTGCTCGTCGGACTTCTCACGGGCGTCCGAGCGCAGGAACTGCACCGTGCCCGTGGCCCGGCCGTCCAGGCTCTTCCACTGCAGCGCGCCCGCATAGCCGTAGCGCAGGCGGTCATATTCCTGGGTTCGCTGGCCGCCGCCGCGCGGCACATAGACTTGACGCGCCCCCGTCGTGGTCGGGGCCACCAGGTTGCCGGCCGAGTCCAGGCCGCGCAGGCCGAAATTGGCGATCTGGATGCCGTCGGCGCGCGAGTGCAGCGCCGAGCGCACCAGGCTGACCATGGCGCCGATCTGGCCGATGCCGGTGTTCCAACGGTCGCTGGCCAGCACAGAGACGTTGGGCGAGTTGCGGTTGGCGAAGTCGCTGTTGTTCAGCTCGACGGTCGCGGCCAGCAGGCGGCTCTTGGCGTCGAACGGCAGGCGGCTGCGCAGGTTGACCGTGCCGGAGATGCCGCCCTCGATCATGTCGGCGCTAGGGCTCTTGTACACGTCCACGCCCGACAGCAGCTCGGCCGGCACGTCGGCGAAGCTGAGGCCCCGGCCGTTGTTGGCGGTGAAGGTGTCGCGGCCATTGAGCTGGCTGCGGGTGTAGGTCAGGCCGCGCACCACGACGCCACTACCCTCCACAGAGAAGCGGTCCGGATTGTTGCCAGCCGTGAAGCGGGTGATCGAGACGCCCGGGATGCGCTGGATGGCTTCGGTCACCGAACGGTCCGGCAGCGCGCCGATGTCCTGGGCCGAGACGCTGTCGACGACGACGTCGGCGTCGCGCTTGATATCGCGGGCGCTTTGGATGCTGGCGCGCAGGCCGGTGACGACGACCTCGCTGACCGTCTCGCTGCCCTGACCTTCTGTCTGCGCCGGTGCGGCCGTCTGGGCCAGCGCTTGGCCCCCGACCACCAGCGTGGCCAGCGCGACCATCGAGGCGCCCAGGTGAAGGCGCCGGCGGGTCGCTGGGTGGCGGTTCTCTGGCGATAAAATCATCTCGTCTCCCCTCCGAAACAGGCGGCGAACCCGCCATCTTTGTTAAGTCCCCTGGCCAATTGGTTGGCCAAAGTTCAGCGCGGCGCGGGCTCGGATAGACGCGGTCCGCGTCGCGACACCCGCAGAAAAAGTTAGCGGTAACGCTGGATTTCCAACGCCTTGCCGCCTCCAGTCGCTTCAGATTTAATCCGCCATCTTGGCAGCGCTGTCAAAGCTAAATTCGCCAAGTCCTCTGGCCAATTTGAAATCCCTCGCTAAATCAATGCCTCAGATGATGATTTTGTCCTGACCACTTTTATCAACTCTGGAAATTGGGCGACCAATTTCGCGTGGAGATTGCAAGGCGGGAGCGGACAGAGTTTGGAAGGCAAAAGGCGCCCCGCACGGGGCTAGGGCCCGCCATATCGCGCCAACAATCTCTTGCGAGCCTTCGCGGATCGCTGACCGCACAATCGTCCGGATCACGCGTCGTGGTCGGGCGCCAAACCTACTCGCCCTGTGGCGGGAACCCCGATCCCTAGGCGATAAGAGGTTTGCTCAGACATCCGGCTGAATCTGTTGTTCCCTGCGGCTGTTTCGCTGCCGCTGCAGGGGCGTGCAGGAAGCAGACCTTTTCAAGGTCGGCATTGAGTCAGGAACGGCCTGTCCGGTGAGGCGTAGCTTTGCGTGCTTTCAAAAGATGCCGAGGGAAGCCTGAAGCGCTGGCGAAGGTTTGCGGACGCTAGGGCGTCAGATCGGGTGCAGGAGCGCGTATGCGGACGAATTCGAGCGAAAGGCGGCGAAGAAAAGCGCAAATGCGCGTGTACAATCCGTGTACAATTTCAGATATAAGTTATTGATTTTTATATAAAATTTTACCAGTCCATCATCGGGGCGACGGAAAATCTATGCGGTTGGAATTTCTGCATTTCTTATAGCATTATCAATAATTTACGCCATCCGAGCACATATCGACTTTTGGACCAAACTTCGCGCTCATTCCCGCAAATTGATCGCTGGCCGCACGTATAGAGCACACGAAACTGGCCACCATCGTAAAACAGAAATTCGGACGCTGGCGCGTCCAAGTCCGTCGCAAGGGTCGCTATCTGGGCGAGACCTTCACCCTGCGCAAGGACGCGGAGGCCTGGGCCCGCCGCGTGGAGCGGGAGCTGGACCTCGGTCTCAAGCCCGCATCCCGCAAAGTGGAAGGCATCCAGGCCTTCGGAGAGCTCATCGATTTTGGCAAGGCGCCCGCAGGCGCGCGGCGCGAGAAGCATCCCTCGGGACGTTAGCCGCCATCGATGGGCAGCCCGGATTCGTTGAAGCTGCTGTCAGGATAGTAGACGTCGAAATATGAATCGAAGCCGTCCGTGCCGTACCCGCCTGCGACATTGGTCAGAAGTCCGCTGTCTAGCGGCGTCACGGCCTGCGCGACGTCATCTTTACAATTGGTCTCCACTGCAGTTTTCACCAAGCGGAGGAAGTCCAGTTTGGATATCATCTGTGCGCCTATTGCTGGTGGCCGAAGGATGTCGCCGTCATGCTTCTTTAAGCCGACGCGCTCTTAGCAACGTTAGTTCGCAGGTGCGCGAGACCGTCTCGGCGAGGAGGTCCGTGAACGCGCCGATCTCACCCTTCGAGCCCAAGTGTCGAAGGGCCTGCACCCAGGCCGGCGCGACCACCTTCGCCAAAGGCGCGATTGGCACGCACGGCGCCCGGAAACCGTAGCCGGCGATGAGAGGGCCATAGAAGGCGGCGCGGGCGAAACGCCCGTTTCCGTCCTGGAACGGGTGGCCGATGAATATTTCCGCCATTCTCAGGCAGGCCTCCGTGAACGGCGACTGGTGCCCCCTCGCCTCGATCGTCGCCACGAGCGGCAAGTGCGGGGCGCGCGCGGGTGGATAGACGACGCTACGGCCATCCTCTGCCGCCCCACTAAAGATCGGCCCGCTTCGCACTCGCGCCGGCGCGCCGAGCAAGCAGGTCACGAGCTCGGGCGCAGTACTCCGATCAAGGCCTTGCCCGAGCAAACTCCAGTAGCTGTGCAAGACGGGTTCCGGCGCTGGTCGCACGAAGTTTTGGCGCAGCAGGTGCTGCAAGCGCCAATCGCTGGCGACCGGCAGGAGCTCGAAGACGATCCAGGCCTCGAGGCCCAGAACATGTTGCGGCTCGGCGGGATAGACCCGCGCGAGCTCGGCCAAGGCGTCCTCGGCGGCCTTCACGACGGGTGTGCGCTCGAAGGTCACGGCTTCCGGCACGCTGAGTTGCAGAGGTTGCGACACCGTCAGACGTCCTGCATGGGTCGTACGCGCGCGGGTCCCAGCAACTGCTCCAGGGGCGCCCGAAGGGCCCGGAGATGCCCGCTGCCATAGACGACGACCACGGGCCGGGCCGTTTTGACCCGCGAGGCGATCAGCGCGTAGAGGCGTCGATTCCGGATTTCGGTGACCTGGCCGAGGATGCGGCCGACGTCGTCGCCGCCGCAAGGCGTGCCGGCGTTGGCGGCCATGGAACGGTCTGGCAGGCCGTGAGCTTCCAGGTACCAGGTTCCGTCCGCCAGGGCCGGGTCCCAAAGCCGGCCGTCGGTGACGGCCAGGCGATCGGCGGCCTCATGCGCGAACGCGCGAAATTCGGGCTCACCCGGGAACGGCTTCAAGCGGGCGTAGCCGAGGATGTCCCGGGTGAGGTAGGCGCGTATGACGTCCTTGACGGGGTACGACGCGAGCAAGGCGGTGTTGACGTCGACGGCTGAAGCCTCACCGCCCACGAACGGGACGCCCCGCTTGGCCGCGATCATGGCCGCGTATCGCGCCTCCCCGCCCTTGAACGTGGCGTCGTCGAGCCCCCGTAGCGTCTCGACGTCGGGACTGTCCCCGGCCGCGGTCGCCAGCCCTTCCACGATGACGGCCTTCGGCCCGGCCTGCGCGATCGCCGCGGCGACTGTCCGGAAGGTCTGGCTACCGACACTGATGCTGTGACGGGTGGCGACGAACCAAAGCCCCGGATCGGGGTCGCCGAAGGTCACGACGAATGCGCCCTGCAGTTCGGCCGGATCAGGTCGGCAGGCGTCGCCGAGCACCTGGGTCAGGCCCGACGACGGCGCCAGGGTCAAGCCGGTCAAACCAGCCATCACGAAGCGGCGACGCATCATGCGTCGAAGGTCCAGTTGTCGACCTCGACATCGCCCAGCAAGGGCGTGCGCCCGGCCTTGTTGTCCTCGTAGAGTAAGGCAGCGCCCTCGACGAAGAGGTCCTGGAAGAGACTGCAATAGACCGACTTGCGCTCGAAGAGCCGCTCGGAGGAAAAGCGCATGCCGATACGCCCCAGAGCCTGTCCACTGCGGCAATGCCCGATCAGGGCGCACTCGGAGCACTCCTCGGACTGCTCGAGCGTGGCGGCCAGGGTCGTGTAGAACCGAGGGTCGGCGATCACTTCCGACAGCGTGTTCCGATGAACAGACATCGGAGAGAAATGCCCATCATAGGCGGGGCGCAGGCTCTCTTCCGGAAGGATGGAGCCATCGCTCTCGACGATAACGACGTAGTGGGGGAGCTCGACCTTCGATCCAGAGGCCCCGCCCGGCGTCCGCAAGGACCCCATCAGCCGGGTAAACAACCGGACCCTGACCGTACGCCGCGCGCGCAGGTCCCGGCGCCAGGCCTTGAACGCGCCGAGGATGTAGGCCCGCGTCTTCTCGAGGGTCTCCTCGGAGGCGTCGTCCCAGTTCATGAAGGGCAGCAGGAAATCAAAGCTGCTGAAGCCCAGCTCGTGGGCCAGGTGCTGGTAGACACGTTCACCATCGGCGTCCGGGTTCACCACGCAGAGCGCGCCGAAGCGCCCGATCCGACCTTGCGCCTCGGCCGCCTGAAGGCGCTGGATGCCCGCGACGACCGACGCGTGCGTTCCCCGCTCCTTCTTGTCGATCCGGCGCTGGTCGTGCGCTTCGGCATAGCCGTCGATGCTCACGCCAAGGCCTATGTTCCACTTCTCGATCAAGGCGATCCAGGCGTCATTGACCAGCGTGGCGTTGGTCTGGATCACGTACTGGATTTTCGCGTACTGCCCCGGCGCGAGGTTGGCGCGAAGCCGATCGGCCATCAGCGTCATCCGCTCGTCGAACGCCTCCGGGCGCATCAACATCGGCTCGCCGCCATGGAGGATGAGGCGCACGTACGACGGATTTCGCCGCTTGAACTCAGTGATGATCAGATCAGCGACACTCTCACAAGTCTTGAGAGACGCCCTAGTGGGCATTTTTTTGTAAAGTTCGTTCCCTACATTGTACATGTAGCAATATTTGCAATTTATGTTGCAAGTTTCTTGAATCTTGAAAACAACTTCGAGCGAACTCCTGTCGTGGAGATCGAGCGTTATTTCCGATTTTTTGTCAAAATAGTATTTATCAATCAGACTGATAGCGTTCATGGCCCCGCCCTAGTTGAGGTTGCGACGAGGCCAAGCCTCGTCGCATGAAGTGTCAGGTTTCAGGGATTGTCGGGGAGGAACGGCAGGCCGGATTCATTGAACCCGCCGCCATTCACCGTGTCGAAGTGCTGGTATTGGCCGTTGTCGATGTAGCCGATGTCCACCCAGCCGTCCCAGTCGTCATAGTCCGACCCCCAGCCCCAGCCACCGCCGGAAACGTTGCCCAGCAGCGAGCTGTCCAGCGGCGTCACACCGCGGACCGCGTCGTCCGCGCGGTTCGTTTCCACGGCGGCCTTCACCATGCCGAGGAAGTCCAATTTGGATAACATGCACCCTCCAGAGTTGTCGCGAAAATCGCGCAATTTTAGGTTTAATGGCGGGTCTTTAAATTTCAAGTAGCATCCTTGAAAAGATAACCTTAGATGGAAATACCGAGAACGGCGCGACTCGCCAGGCCCTGCGTAAGTGTTCGACAGAAATCTTTTCCAAGAAGATCCGGCCGCGGATCGAACGCCGTTAGCGGCGTCTTCGGTATCCATCTTCCGGTCCCAATCCGTCGATGCGGCGGTCAATCGTCTTGGCTCGCCGGTCGAACCGCTGGGGGTGACCAACTGGCTGCTGGCCGGCTTCATGGCGTTGATCCTCGTCGCCGCCGGCCTGGCCGCCGCCCTGACGCGCTACGACCGGACAGAGATCGTCAAAGGCTCACTGGAGCCAACGCTGGGCGACGGCAAACTCGTCGCTTTCCGGCCCGGACAGGTCCAGGACCTGCTGGTCCGTGACGGCGAACGCGTCCGCAAGGGGCAGCCGATCGTCACCCTCGCCACCGACGGACAGACCGAGGAGCGCTGGCGCACGGGCGAGGCCATCCAGGCCAGCCTTTCGGACCAGATCGCCGCCGTGGACCGGCAGGTGCAGGCCTTGCACGGCGGCATGAGCGCGCGCGCGGGCGCAACGGCCGTGAAACGCGCCGCCCTCCAAGCCGAGGTCCGCGCGCTAAAGCAGGCGCGCGACCTGCAGGCACAGCGCGTCAGGCTGGCGCGGGAGTCCCTCGAGGCGATCCAGGGCCTGGCCGAAAAGGGCGTGGGCTCCCCGCTGCAGGTGCGGCAACGCAACGACGCCGTACTCGCCGCCGAACAGGACCTGGCGTCGCTCGACAAGCAGATTTCCCAGGAGCCGCTGAATCTGGCCTCGCTCCACGCCGAGGCGTTGGGCGCCGAACAGGAAGATCTCCGGCAACTGGCCATCATGGAGCAGAAGCGCGCGGAACTCGACGAGAGACGCATCGGGGCCCGGGGCGATGCGGCCACGCTCGTCACCGCGCCGATCGCCGGCCGGGTGACCGCGATCGGCGTCAAGCCCGGCGAAACCGTTTCAGCCGGCCAGAGCCTGGCGACCGTCATCCCGGGCAAGGCGCAGTTGCAGGGTGTCTTCTGGCTGCCGTCCCGGTCGATCGGGTTCGTGCGCCTCCATGACAGCGTCCGCCTGAAGTACGCAGCCTATCCCTATCAGAAGTTTGGCGTCGCTCGCGGGCGGGTCGCGGAAGTGGCGCTCGCGCCGTCCAGGTCGCCCGAACAGGCCGACAGGTCGACCGAGAGCGAGGCGCTGTATCGCATCGTCGTCATGCTCGATCGCGAGGACATCGACGCCTATGGCCGCAAGTGGCCCCTGACGGCGGGCATGAGCGTCGAGGGCGAGATCATTCTGGAACGGCAATCGCTGATGGACTGGCTCTACGACAATCTCCGGGCGATCGGTGGCTCAAAGTGATCGGATGGAAGAACGCCCACGCCCTTCAGCTCCGCCAGTCCGAAGCCGCCGAGTGTGGTCTCGTCGCCGTCGCGATCGCGTCCTCGCTGCTTGGCCAGGAACTCGAACTCTCGACGTTGCGGCAGCGCCATGCCGTCGGCGCCCGCGGACTGACGCTCAAGGACGTCATCGAGATCGCCTCTTCGCTGGACCTGGTGTCACGCCCGGTGCGATGCGAGCTGGAGGCTGTCCATCATCTTGCGACGCCGGCGATCCTGCATTGGCGCATGAATCACTTTGTGGTCCTGCGCGAGGTTCGCGGCGGTCAGTATCACATCGTCGATCCCGCCAAGGGGCCGCTGACGGTCTCCCAGGCGGAGTTCTCACGCGACTTCACCGGCGTGGCGCTGGAGCTTTCGCCGGCGCCCGGCTTCACGCGCCGCGCCGCGCAGCCCGCGCTCAGCGCCCTGAGCCTGATCCCGTTCAACAAGCGACTGCTGTCGAGCCTGGCCCATTCGTTCATCCTGTCCCTTATCCTGCAGATCTACGTCATCGCCTCACCGCTCTACATCAAGGTGGCCGTCGACGCGGCGGCGACCCGGGGCGATGAGCACCTGCTGACCGCGCTGGCGCTGGGATTCTCGGCTTTCGCGATCTTCAACACGATCGCCGAGTTGATGCGGAACGTGACGCTGCAGCGGATCTCCTCGCAGCTGAACTGGGACATGTCTCTGCGCCTCTTCCACCACATGCTGCGCCTGCCGCTGCTGTGGTTCCAGCGCCGACGGCTAGCCGACACGCTGGCGCGCTTCGACAGCCTGACCCCCATCCGCTCGACGATCTCCAACGGACTGGTCGGCGCGGTCATCGACGGGACGCTGGCGCTGACCACGCTGGGCTTCATGATCTACCTGTCGCCACAACTGACCTTGGTCTCGTGTGTGGGCCTGGCCGTCTACGCCGTCATCCGAAGCGTAGCGATCCCGCTGAGCATGCGTCAGTCGTCGGAGATGATCGGCGCGTCCATTTCCGAACAGGGCAAACGCATCGAGACCCTGCGCGCCATCCAGACCATCAAGGCCATGGCCGCCGAGGTCGAGCGGGAGAGCGACTGGAGCAACCGTTTCGCGCGCCTGGTCCGCGCGACGCAGTCGAACACGCTGTGGAACCAGGGCTTTGCGTCCCTCCAGCGCCTGGTCGATGCGCTGGTGGTCGTCGCGACGATCTATCTGGGGGTCAAGGCGATGATCGCCAGCCAGATGAGCGCGGGCGTCCTCTTCGCCTTCATCGCCTATCGCACGCAGCTGGTGGCGCGCGCCCAAAGCCTGTTCGAGCAGGCCGTGGGCTGGAAGCTGCTCGACGTCCACACCAACAGGATCGTCGATATCGCGCTCCAGAAGGCCGAGACCGGCGCGGATCGCCCGGCCGTGATCGCCCGCGATCTCGATGGCGACATCCGCGCCGAGGCGATCAAGTTCGCCTATGCGGGCAGCGGGCGGCCGATCTTCGAGAACCTGAGCTTCGATATCGCCGCGGGGGAGTTTGTCGCGATCACGGGACCGTCCGGCGCGGGCAAGTCCACCCTCCTGAAATGCCTGTGCGGGCTCTACGACCTCACGGAGGGCGAAGTCCGGATCGATGGGAAGCCGCTCGACAGCCACGGGCGGCGGGCGATCCGGCGTTCGATTGGAATCGTTCTCCAGGACGACGAGCTCCTGTCCGGCTCGATCGCCGACAACGTGTCGTTCTTCGCCGACGTAATCGACATGGACCTAGTCTGGCGATGCCTGAAGGCGGCGGACATCGACGAGGAGATCGGCCAGATGCCGATGCGGGCCGAAACGCTGATCGGCGACATGGGCATCAGCCTTTCAGGCGGTCAGAAGCAGCGGGTCCTGCTGGCCCGCGCCCTCTATCGCCAGCCGCGGATTCTCTTCCTAGACGAAGCGACGTCCCATCTCGACGTCAAGCGTGAGAAATCGATCAACCTGACCCTCAAGGCCATGGACATTACGCGCGTGGTGGTCGCCCACCGCTCCGAGACCATCGAGATGGCCGACAGGGTGATCTCGCTTTAAGGCCGAACAGTCGCGGCGGTCAGGCGCTTGAAAACGAGCCCCGGCTTAGAGGCGCCGAGACTGAGCGCTTGGCCGCGCGTACAGAGCACACGGGCGTAAAACAGAAATTCAGCGCTACGATCGCTATCTGGCGAGACGCCTACCCGGCGCAAGGACGCGGAGAGCGCTTGCCATTCCATTCGCCGTTGGGCTAGCGCAGGGGCATGCCGCTGTTATCTGACATCTGGCGCGTCGGCGTCCTCGAGTGCCCCATCCAGGAGATCGCCCAGGCGGGCGGCCTGCATCAGGCCAAGGTCCGCTGGCTGCCGGAGGAGCCCAGCTACACGTTCCTGGCCGATCCGTTCGGCCTGTGGCGCGATGGGCGGCTGCATCTGTTCGCCGAGGCCTATGACTATCGCACGCGGCACGGGATCATCGACCATCTCGAGCTCGACGCCGACTATCGGACGGTCCGCCGCAGCACGGTGATCCGCGAGTCCTGGCACCTCTCCTACCCCGTGGTGTTCGAGGCCGACGGCGAGACCTGGCTGACGCCGGAGGCCTTCCGGTCCGGGACGTTCACGCTCTATCGGGCCAAGCAATTCCCGGACGTCTGGGAGCCGGTCACGACGATCGCCTTCGACACCCCCGCCATCGACCCGACCTTCTTCCAGTGGGAAGGCCGCTGGTGGTGCGCCTATTCGCCGGACGGCACGCAAGCCGACAAACAGGGCAAGCTGCACCTGGCCTATGCCGACCGCCTGCAAGGCCCCTGGACGCCGCATCCGGGCAATCCCGTGCGGATCGACCTGGCCAGCAGCCGGCCGGGCGGCACGCCGTTCGTGCATGAGGGCCGCCTGCATCTGCCGGTCCAGGACTGCACGCGCACCTATGGCGGCGACCTGCGCCTGCTGGCGCTGAACGTCCTGACCCCGGACCGTTTCGAGGCCGAGGCGAGCCCGATCCTGAAGGGCCCCGCCGACGCCGGCCGCTACACCGGCGGACGCCACACCCTGGCCGCCTGCGGGCCGGTGACCCTGTTCGACGCCAAGTGGATCAAGACCTCGCCGCACGGCCTGGCGATCGATATCGCCCGCAAGATCCGCATGCGGGGCGCTCGCACGGGCAGGTCTTCGCAGGTCTAGGCGCACTGCGGCGAGACGTCGCAGGGAACCTTTTTCAACAATCAGTACGGCCTGGCCCGATCGGCGGCGTCAGACTGTTATGCGGATCTGTTTCCTCTTCAATCACGACCAAGTCCATCAGGTGGCGCACAGCCTGCCGATCGCCCTGGCGATGTTGGACGCGAACCTCGACGCCGAGATCGTCATCGCGACGTCGAACCCCCGGCTGACCGCCGAAGTGACGCGATTGAGCGGAGGCCGGCCTGGCCTTCCCGTCGTGGAACTGGGCCTGACGCGCAAGTCCAGCCAGCTGGCGCACCAGATGCTGGAGCGCCTGGTTCCGGCCGGGAAGCTGCTGTTCTACCGCGACAACCTCGACTTCTTCCGTTCGGTCGATGTCCTGGTCGTGGCCGAGAAAACCTCGCTGATCCTGAAGACCAAGTTCGGCCTGGATCACCTGAAGATCGTCCACACCCGCCACGGCGCGGGCGACCGGGCCGTCGGCTTCGATCCCGCCAGCGCCCTGTTCGACCACGTCCTGGTCTCGGGTCCCAAGATCCGCGAACGCTTGGTCAGCGACACCGGCGTGAAGCCGGAAGCCATCTCGGTGGTCGGCTATCCGAAGTTCGACCTGGCCTCGGCCACGCCGGTGCGGCCGCTGCCGAACGACGGGCGACTGCTTGTGCTGTACAACCCGCACGTCTCGCCGCATCTGTCGTCGTGGTTCACGGCCGGCCGCCAGGTGCTGGACTGGTTCGTCGATCATCCGGAATACCAGCTGATCTTCGCCCCGCACGTGATGCTGTTCGAGCGTCCATTCACGATCAGCGTCGACAAGCTGCGCATCGACCGGCCCGGCCGCATGGAGGCGCGTCACCTGAACGCGCCGAACATCCACATCGACCTGGGCAGCCGCGCCTCGACGACCATGGCCTACACCCAGGCCGCCGACATCTATCTCGGCGACGCCAGCAGCCAGGTCTATGAGTTCCTGCTGCGCTCGCGGCCGTGCATCTTCCTCAATCCGCAAGGCCATGCGTGGGAGGACGACAAGAACTTCGGCCACTGGAATCTGGGCCGGGTGATCAATGGCGTCGACCAGCTGGGCAGCGCGCTGGAGACGGCCCATGCCGACCACGCCGCCGGCTATCGCCATGTGCAGCGCGAGCAGTTCGAGAACAGCTTCGACCTGACCGAAGAACCCTCGGCCAAGCGCGCCGCGCGCGCCGTGGCGACCTTCGCCGGCCTCACCGCGCCGCTGCTGCAACCGATCGCCGAGTTCGCCCGGGTCGCCTATGGCTGAGGATCGCGGCGCGCTGCGCGGCATCTTCGGCAATACGCTGCGTCTCCTGAGCGGCAAGGCCGGGGCCGGGATCATCAGCCTCGTCTATATCGCCCTGGCGGCGCACGTCCTGGGTCCGACCGAGTACGGCGTCCTGGTGCTGGTCCACACCTATGTGCTGGCCGTCGGCGGGATCATCGAGTTCCCCGGTTGGCACGCCGTGGTGCGCTACGGCGCCCAGGCCCTGCTGGCCGGCGATGAGCGCCGCCTGGCGCGCCTTCTGAAATTCGCCGCCGCGCTGGAGCTGGCCTGCGGCGTGGTCGCCGTCGTGGTCGCCGCGCTGCTGGCGCCCTGGATCGGCGCCAAGCTGGGCTGGTCGCCGCGCGCCATCGCGCTGAGCTTGCCCTATAGCCTGGCCGTGCTGGCCACGGTGCGGGCCACCGCCGCCGGCTACCTGCAGGTGACGGGCCGCTTCGGCCTACTGGGCGCCCATAGCCTGGTCCCGCCGATCGTGCGCCTGATCGGCGCCGTCATCGCCTGGGCCGGCGGCTGGGGCCTGGTCGGCTTCCTCTGGGCCTGGCTGGCCGCGGCGGTGCTGGAGTGGGCCGTGATGTGGGCCATGGCCTTCGCCACCATGCCGCGCTCGCTGCGGAAACTGGCAGTGAGCGCAGATCTGCGCGGCGTCCGCGCCGAGAACCCCGGCATCGTCCGCTTCATGCTGGGCGCCAATGCCGACGTGACCTTCGCCGAACTGGCCACGCGCTTGACGCCGCTGGCCATCGGCTGGCTGGGCGGTCCCGCCGCCGCCGGCCTCTTCGCCATCGCCCAACGCGCCACGACCGTCATCGCCCAGCCGGCCCAGAGCCTGGGCCAGGCGGCCTATGCCGAGCTGGCCAAGCTGGCGGCCAGGGGCCAGACTGCGCTGGTGATCTCCACCATCGCCCGGACCAGCGGCGTGACCATGGCCATCGCCATTCCCGTCTGCCTGCTGTTCGGCCTGTTCGGCGACACCTTCGCCAAGCTGATGGGCGGCGACGGCTTCGCGGCCGCCGGCGGCCTGATGCTGTGGCTGGCGATCGCCCGGACCATCCTGCTGTGCGCTCCGCCGCTCAGCGCCGCCCTGACGGCCCTGGGACGTCCCAGCCTGTCGGCGAGCATGAACCTGGCCGGCAGCCTCGGCCTCGTCGCCCTGCTGGCTATCGCCCTGCCTGCCTCGGGACAGGCCGCCATCGGCCCTTGCGTCGTCGCCCAGGCGGTGCTGACCATGGCCTTGCTGGTCGCGGCCCTGGCCGCCCAGGCCCGGCCGGCCGCGAGCCTCTCCCGAGCCGCCTGACATGCGTATCGCCTATGTGATCAACTCCGTCGAAGGCGGCGGCGCCCAATCGCCCGTCCCCGCCATCGCCCGGGTGCTGCGCGACAACGGCGCTGAGGTGGCGGTCTTCGCCCTCAGCCGCCGCGACGGTCGCGGCGCCATCGCCATGGAAGCCGCCGGCCTGGACGTGCGCGTCTGCCCCGCCAGCGAGAAGCAGCAGGTCACCGCCCTGCGCTGGCTGCATGCCGAGCTGAAGGCCTGGAAGCCCGACGTCGTCTGGACCTCCCTGACCCGCGCCACCCTGATGGGCCAGATCGTCGGCGGCTGGCTGGGCAAGCCGGTGGTCAGCTGGCAGCACGCCGCCTTCCTCAAGCCCGCCAACCGCGCCCTGCTGCGCTGGCGTCGCGCGGCCTCGGACCTGTGGATCGGCGATTCCGAGAGCGTCACCGCCCTGACCGCCGAGCGGATCGCGCCCGATCCGGACAAGCTGGTCTGCTGGCCGATCTTCGCGATGAAGGCCGACGCGCCCCAGGCCACGCCCTGGCGTCCGGGCGAGACCCTGCGGCTTGGCGCCCTGGGTCGCCTGCACCCGGTGAAGGGCTACGACGTCCTGCTCGACGCCCTGGCGCTGCTCAAGGCGCAGGGCTTCGCCCCGTCCGCGCCGTTCGAGGTGCTGATCGCCGGCGACGGCGCCGAGCTGGAGCAGCTGGAGGCCCAGCGCGTGGAGGCCGGGCTCGACAATGTCCGCTTCACGGGCTTCTGCCAGGACCCGCCGAGCTTCCTGGCGACCTTGCACCTCTACCTGCAGCCGTCGCGCTCGGAGGGCCTGTGCGTCGCCGCCCACGAGGCCATGCAGGCGGGCCTGCCGGTGCTGGCCTCGGCGGTCGGCGAGTTGCCCTACAGCATCGCCCCCGGCGAGACGGGGTTCCTGGCCCCGCCGCGCGATCCGGCCGCGCTCGCCGCCGCCTTGGCCGAGGCGCTGTCCGATCCCGGACGCCTGGCGCAGATGGGCCAGGCCGCCCGCGCCCGCACCCAGGAACGTTTCGGCGCCGAGCAGTTCGCGGCGCGCGGCGCGGCCATCGTCCAGCGCCTGAAGCGCGCGGCGGCCTGACGTGAAGATCCTCGTCGTCCTGCACGATCTGCCGCTGGGCGGCACCGAGCGCGTCGCCCTGCGCCTGACCGAGGCCTGGGCCAAGGCCGGCCACGAGGTCACCCTGCTCTGCGGCGCGGCGACCGGCGCGCAGGCCAGCTTGGTGTCGCCAGCTGTCGAACTGGTCGAGTGCGTTCCGCCCATTCCGCGCGGCTTCGGTTCGCGGCTGCGCCTAGGCCAGGCCGTGGCCGAGCACCTGCGCCGCCAGCCCGCCGACGTCCTGTTCGTGCCGGGCAACTTCCACTGGTCGATCAGCCGGTCCGTGGCCCAGCGTCTGGGCGCCGAGCGGCCGGTCATCGTCGCCCAGGTCAGTTCGCCGATCTTCAAGCACGGCCGCAGCGGCTTCAAGCAGTGGACGTTCGAGACTGGCGCGCGCCGCCGGCTGCGGGACGCCGACGCCCTGGTGACGCTGTCGCCGCAGACCATCCCCGAGGCCGACCGGCTGCTGGGCCGCCGCATCGCCAGCGCCATCCCCCTGCCCGCGCTTGAGGACGATGTCCGGCCGAACGGCGCGGCCAGCGGCAAGCTGATCGTCGCCGCCGGCCGCCTGGCGCCGGAGAAGGGCTATGACGTCGCCCTGAAGGCCTTCGCCAAGGTCTCGGACCCGCAAGCGCGCCTGGCCTTCGTCGGCGATGGCCCCCTGCGGGCCGAACTGGAAGCGCTGGCCGAGAACCTCGGCGTCCGCGATCGCGTCGAGTTCGTCGGCTACGCACCGGACATCGGGCCCTGGCTCGACCGCGCGCGCCTGCTGCTGCTGAGTTCCTGGCACGAAGGCTTCGGCGCGGTCATCGTCGAGGCTCTGGGCCGAGGCCGCCCCGTGGTCGCCACCGCCTGCACGCCCGCGATCCGGGACCTGCTCTGGACCCCGGCGCACGGCCGCGCCGTCAAGCCGGGCGATATCGACGGCCTGGCCTCGGCGCTCCAGGCCGAACTTGAGGGCGACGCCCCCGATCCCGAAGCGCTGGCCGACGCCGTCTCAGCCTATCGGGTCACGCCGGTCGCGACCGCCTATCTGGACCTGTTCCAGGGCCTTCGTCAGCCCAGGTGACGCCCCAGGAAGTCTCGCATGTGGCCGGCGATCTCGCCCGCGTGCGTCTCCAGGGCGAAGTGGCCGGCGTCCAGGAAATGCACCTCCGCCTCGGGCAGGTCACGGCGGAAGGCTTCCGCCCCCGCCGGCAGGAAGAACGGATCGTTCCTGCCCCAGACGGCCAGCAGCGGCGGCCGGCGGTCGCGGAAGTACTGGTGGATGCGCGGATAGAGCGCGACGTTGCTGGCGTAGTCCGCGATCAGGCCCAGCTGGATGTCGTCGTTTCCCGGCCGTGACATCAGGGCGTAGTCCAGCCAGTAGGTCTCCGGCGCCACCTGGGTCTCATCCGGCGCGCCGTGCGTGTACTGCCAGCGCGTGGTCTCCAGGGTCAGCATGCCGCGCATCGTCTCACGATGGGCGGGCGACGGATCGGCCCAGTAGGCGCGGGTCGGCGCCCAGCCGCCGCTCATCCCCTCCTCGTAGGCGTTGCCATTCTGCGAGACGATGGCGGTGATCGCGTCCGGCCGGGCCAGGGCCAGCCGCAGGCCGACCGGCGCGCCGTAGTCGAAGATGTAGATCGCGTAGCGCGCCAGCCCGATGGCGTCGGTGAAGGCGGCCATGGTCTCGGCCAGCCGGGCAAAGCTGTAGTCGAAGTCCTCCGGCGCGGTCGTGAAGCCAAAGCCCGGGAGGTCGGGCGCGATCACGTGATAGCGGTCGGCCAGGCGCGGGATCAGGTCGCGGAACTGGTGCGACGAGGTCGGGAAGCCGTGCAGCAGCAGGATCGTCGGCCGTCCGCGATCCCCCGCCTCGCGATAGAAGACCGAGACCTCACCGACCTCGGCGCGGCGCAGGACGACCTGGGGACTGACATATTCTCGCGACATCGGGGGCTCCTGCTTTGAGGCTTAGCACCCTGCCCCGCGCGCGGTCCTGGCGACAGTAAAGCGCGGTCAAGCGTCGTAGCCCGCCCGAATATCGTGGAACTGTCACGCGCCTGACATCGATCACGCCTAGCGACGGCCGACCCGATGCAGGACGGCCAAGCCTTGTCGCACCTTCGCCCCATCGACCAATGGTTCATGGATCAGATCCTGCCGCTCGAGCCGATGCTGCTGGCCTCGGCGCGCCGGCTGGTGAACGACCCGGACGCGGCCCGGGACCTGGTGCAGGAAGCCTTCACGCGCCTGCTGACCGTCGAGGCCTGGGCCCAGATCGACGCGCCGCATCCCTATCTGCTCCGGATGATGCGCAACCTGGCCTTCGAGAAACTGCGCCGCGCCAAGATCGCCCGCTTCGAGCAGATGACCCAGGCCGAGGATTTCGACGTCGTCGACGAAAGCCCCGACGCCTTCCGCGTGGTGTCCGGCCGCGAACAGCTGGCCCGCCTGGACGCCGCCCTCAAGAGCCTGCCCGAGCGCTGTCGTAGCGTCTTCGTCATGCGACGCATCGAGGAACGCTCCCCGCGCGAGGTCGCCAAGCAGCTGGGCGTCAGTCCCTCGACCCTGGAAAAGCGCCTGGTGCGCGCCCACTACCTGGTCGCCAAGGCCCTGGCCGCTACGCCCGCCGTATCGGTCGATGAGCGCCCCGCGCAGTTCGACAAAAGCCGTGGGCAAAATAAATCGCTGAAGCGCTCATAAAATGTGGTGGGGTTCGCGCGCCCAACCATCTTCCTAAGATAGGCGGATGAAAGGGCGACCCTGGGCGTGATCGGCAAGCAGCGTGCATCTGGAGACTCCGGAGACGATCCGGTGCTGCGCGCGGCCGCGCAGTGGCTTGCCCGCGCCGATCTTGGAACCCTGGACGAAGAGGCCTTCGAGCGCTGGCGCGCCGAGGATCCTCGTCACGCCCTGGCCTTCATCCGCGTCTCCGACGCCGCCCGACGCGCCGCCTCGGACGGCGCCGAGGCGCCCGCCGTGGTTCGCTCGCGCAAGGCCGCCCCCACACGCCGGGGCGCCATCGCGGCGGGCCTGGCCCTCTTCGCGCTGGGCGGCGGCGCGCTGGTCGCCGGCAAGGTCAACGCCCGCGATCGCGCCTCGACCCCGGTGGGCGGCATGCGCCGCGTGGACTTGGCCGACACCGGCGCGCTGACGCTGAACACCGACAGCGCCGTATCGTGGAAATCCGGCCATGACGGCCTGCGCCTATGGCTCGAACGCGGCGAGATCGCCTTGGACATCGTGGCCAGCGGACCGCGCGTCCAGCTCAAGGGCGGGCCCGTCGGCGCGAACTTGGGTCCGGGCCGTTACAACGCCCGCCTGCGCGAGGGCCTGCTGGATCTCGTCGTCCTCAAGGGCGAGGCCAGCGCCGAGGGTGTCACGGCCAGCGCGGACGGCTCGCCCGTGCACGGCCCCGTCGCCCTGGCCCTGACACCCGAGCGTCCCCTGGCGCGGCCGCTGTCCGAGCAGGATGTCGCCGCGACCCTGGCCTGGCGCAGCGGCGAAATCCTGTTCGTCGACGAGCCCCTGTCGAGCGCCGTCGAGGAATATAATCGCCACCTGACGCGCAAGATCGTCCTGGCCGATCCGCAGCTCGGCGGCCTGCGCGTCGGCGGACGCTTCGTGGCCGACGATCCCAGCGCCTTCCTGCGCGCGCTGGAAGCCACGATGAACGTCCGCGTGACGCCGTCGCAGCAAGCCATGCTGCTGTCGCGAAAAATTTCTTGAGCCGATTTGGAGGCGTTCCCGCCGCCGATCATCCTTGGAGATGAGGGGGCGCGACGAGCGCCTGGCCAGAGGATTTCAAAGCCATGAACCGTGGTGCTCACGCACGCACGCCGCTTTTCGCGGCGCTCTTTGTCACGTCCGCGATCGTGATGGCGCCCGCCGTCAGCGTCGCCGCCGAACGCGCCTTCGACATCAAGGCCCAGCCGATGGGCGAGGCGCTGAACCAGTTCGCGCGCCAGGCCGGCGTGCAGATCTTCTTCCCCGGCGAAGCGGCCGCCGGCCGCCGCTCGCCGGCCGTTCGTGGGACGATGGAGCCGCGCGCGGCCCTGACCCAGCTGATCGCCGGCTCCAGCCTCAGCATCGTCGGCGATGACGGCAAGATGATCATGCTGCAGGCCGGGCCCGCTCGGGATGACGCTCGGCTCGCCAGTGACGCGGCCACGGCCCTGGAGGAGATCATCGTCACCAGCGGCCCGCGCGCCGGCGACCTGAAGCGCAACAGCGACACGGTGGTCAACACCATCACCCAGCTGGAGATCCAGCGCCTGCCCAACCTCGACGTCTCGGACGTGCTGGCGCGCCTGCCGGGCGTGCGCCGCAACGAGACCCAGAGCGGCGAGAACCGCTACGTCCAGATCCGGGGCCTGAACAACGCCGCCGCCTCGCAGTCGATCGACGGGGTGCTGCTGACCGACTACGTCAACGGCTCGCGCGCCACCTCGACCGAGCTGCTGTCGGCCAACTTCATCAAGAACGTGACGGTCACCTCGACCGTGACGCCGGACCTGGACGAGAACGCCAACTCCGCCCACGTCGCTCTGACCACGATCAGCGGCCTGGACAACAACGGCCAGCACGTCGCCGACTTCCGCGCCTATGTCGGCGCCAACAACCGCGACGACGGCGTCATGGACACCCGCCGGCCAGTGCGCCTGGCCGGTTCCTGGAAAGGCGGCCTGGACCAGGGCGGCAAGTGGGGCCTGGCCCTGGGCGCCAGCCTCGACCGCCTGGGTTCGCGCCAGGACGCCGTCTCGGTCGCCAGCTTCAGCGCGATCAACGGTATCCAGGTCCCCAACGGCGCCTTGACCAAGGGCGAGACCTACAGCGCCAGCCAGCGGGTCTCGGCCATGGCGCGCCTGGACTACAAGCCGAGCGAGGCGCTGTCGCTGTTCGGCGAATACTTCTATCTGGAGCACGACTTCCGCACCGAGCAGCGCACCTCGACGGTGACCGTCTCGGCCGCCGGCGTCAGCAACCCGACGGCCAATGCCGGCCAGTTCAACGCCGGCTCGTCGACCTACGGCTTCAACGCCGGCCATCCCAAGCTGATGGACCACATCATCCAGCTGGGCGGCGACTACGCGATCAGCGACAAGGACAGCCTGTCGGTCCGCCTGGGCGTGACCTACAACCGCGTGCTGTCCGGCTCGATCGCCACCAGCGGCTTCGTGCTGGCGTCCGGCGCCCTGACCACGCCGGTCGGCTACACGACCGACCATGACGCGCTGACCCTGACGCCCGGTTCCAGCGCCCTGACGGGCAATCCCGCCAACTATCGGCTGAACTCGAAGGTCACGGTCGGCGACACGCTGAGCCGCGACCAGAACTACTTCGCCCGCATCGACTACGCCCACAACATGGACCTGGCCGACAAGGGCCTGGGCTTCAAGGCCGGCGCCCAGCTGAAGACGCTGGACCGCAGCAACGTCCAGCGCGGCTACGCCCGCGTGCTGCCGACCAGCGGCGTGCTGTTGTCGGAAGCCACGAGCGCGTCGAGCTTGACCCTGTTCCAGCCCGTGGACTGGAACCTGGACACCTTCCTGAACCTGGTGAACACGCGCGGAACGCCCTCGCCGGACGCCAACCGCCTGTACGCGGCCGACCCCGCCGACAGCTATGGCCAGAACTTCAACGGCGGCGAGACGATCGGCCTCGGCTACGGCATCGTCTCGTATGGCTGGGACCGCGCCCGCCTGTCAGCCGGCGTCCGCGCCGCCCACACCCATCGCGAGCTGGACCAGTACGAGCCCGACACCGTGGGCAAGTATATCCAGGGCCACTACGAGCAGAACTACTGGCACGTGCTGCCCAGCGCCTACGGCTCGTACGACGTGACCTCGAACCTGAAGCTGCGCGGCGCCTTCACCAAGACGCTGGAGCGGCCGGCGATCAACAGCGCCTCGCGCCGCCTGATCACCAGCTACGACGTGCCGGTCACGCGTTCGATCAGCTACAGCAACCCCTATCTGATGCCGATCCGCTCGACCAATTTCGACGTCTCGGCCGAGTACTACTACGGCAAGAGCGCCTATCTCTCGTTCGGCGGCTTCGCCAAGGATCTGCGCGACATCTCGGCCAGCAGCAGCAGCCAGTCGGTCGGCCCGGACGGCATCCGCGAGGTGATCACCTACACCAGCAACGTCCGCGAGGTGAACGGCAAGAAAGTCTACGGCAAGGTCCGCGGCCTGGAGGCGGTGTGGTCCGATCCGCAGCTGCCCTGGATCCCGTCGCGCTTCGGCAATCTGGGCCTGACCCTGTCGTACGACTATCTCGTCTACCAGGTCACGGCGATCAACGGCGGCGGCGGCACGCCGCCCAGCGACACCCGCTTGGTCGACGCCGCGCCGAGGCACTTCTTCAACGCCTCGCTGGCCTACAACAAGGGTCCGTTCGCGGCGAACCTCTACCTGCAGGAACAGTCGTCGGTCCCGAGCCTCAGCTACAACCCGGCCAACGACCGGCGCACCAAGTACGACTCCCTGCTGGACCTGCAGGCCAGCTGGCAGGTCAGCCGCAACCTGCGGGTCATGGTCGAGGGCCGCAACCTGCTCGATCAGGACATCACCGACCGCTACGGCGTGACCAACTACGGCCCGGCCTACCAGATCAAGAACAACGGCCGCACGGTCTGGCTGGGTTTCCAGTTGACCACCTTCTGATCCCCGACGACTACGGGGCCGGCTCGCGCTGGCCCCGCCTTTTTGCCTGGAAGACCTGATGATCCGAGACCGCGTCCTGGCTGCGACGGCAGCCCTCATGCTCCTGACCGGCGCGGCCGTGGCCCAGCCCGTCACCGCGATCGAGCGCGCTCGGCTCGTCGATGTGCTGCCGCTCGAGGGTGAGCTGTTCCATGTACAGGGCATGGACCTGGACGCCCAGCACATCTGGGTCACGTCCGTCGATACCCGCGAGCACAAGGGCTACATCCACCAGTTCGATCGGCGCAGCGGCAAGTTCCAGCGCCGGCTCGAGATCACCGACGGCGTCCGCTACCACCCCGGCGGCATGGCCATGCATGGCGGCACGATCTGGGTGCCGGTGGCGGAGTACAAGGCCAATAGCTCGGCCGTCCTGGTCGAGATCGACAAGCACACCCTGACCATCCGCCGGAAGATTTCGGTCGCCGATCATCTGGGCTGCGTAGCCGTGTCGGGACGCGGCCTGGTCGCCGGCAACTGGGACAGCCGGTTGCTCTACGTGTTCGACCGGCAAGGGCGGCAGGTTCGGGTGATCAACAACCCCTCCCCGACCCGCTATCAGGACATCAAGTTCGAGCGCGGCCGCCTGGTCGGGTCCGGCGCGCTGGGCCCCAAGGCCGGCGCGGTCGACTGGTTCGCCTGGCCCTCGATGAAGCGGGTCGACAGCCGCAAGGCCGGCGCTACCGACCGGGGCGTCCGCTACACGGAGGAAGGCATGGCCCTGAAGGGCAACGACCTCTATCTCGTGCCGGAAGACGGCCCCAGCCGGATGTTCCGATTTAAGCTGACCAGCCGCTAGACGTTGGCCCGGGCCACGGCCTGGGCCTTCTGGAAGCTTTCCATCACCGCGGCGTAGTTCGGCGCCGCCAGGCCGTAGAGCTTGGCCAGTTCGGCGGCTTCCGGCCGCGCCCAGGTGCGATGCAGCTCGCTGAGCAGCGCATTGGTCGAGGTCGGCTTGACCCCGCCCTGCACGAAGCGCGCGAGACTGGTGCGCGAGGCCATCTCGCTGGGATCGCCCGAGGCGTCGACCACCGCATAGACCTCGTAGCCGGCCGCCACCGCGTCCAGGGCCGGGAACATCACGCAGACGCTGGTCCACACGCCGGCCATGATCAGGGTCCTGCGGCCCGTGGCCTCGACCTGGGCGACGAAGTCGCCATTGTCCCAGGCGTTCACCTCGCCCTTGCGCGGCACATAGACGGCGTGGGGCGCCTGTTCGTGGATTTCCGGCATCAACGGACCGTTCGAACCGTTCGGCTCCGAGGCGGTGGTGATCACCGGGATGTTCTGCAGCGTCGCCAGCCGAGCGACCATCTCGACATTGCGCCGCAGATCCGCCACCGCGATGTCCTTCACGGTCTGGAACAGGCCCGCTTGGTGATCCAGCAGCAGGATCACCGCATCGGCGGGATCGATCAGGGCCGCGCCGCCACCGGTGGGCAGGACGCTCGATTTCGGGTTCGGCGACGTCGTCATCGGATTTTCCTTGAATTTGCCTTGCACCGTTCGGCGCCCAGGTGAGCGCTCCGTGCAAATGGACAGTTCACCACCCGCGCCACGCAAGCCAGTAAATCCCGGTAAATTCCAGAACACGACACCCAGTCTTGTCCAATGATCTCGCATCTTGTCTTGAAGTTCATTCGCGATCGTTGGCGATTTTCATCGATAAGAAGAGTCAGCCGGCGACCTTGACCGCGCTTTACCAGACATAACCCCACGAAATTCTCCGAGGGACTATTCCTTTGGTCAGCGCCCACCCCGGGCTCGGCCATCCCTTGGAGAACAGACATGAAGCGCGCCGTAGTTGGAATGATCGCGGCTCTTGCCGCCACCGCGCCGGTCGGCGCGGCCCTCGCCGCCGAGAAGCCGGTGTCCATCGTCCTGGTGCACGGCGCCTTCGTCGACGCCTCGGGCTGGCGTCCGGTCTACGAGCTGCTGTCGAAGAAGGGCTTCGAGGTCCTCGTCGTCCAGAACCCGACCATCACGCTGGAAGGCGACGCCACCGCCACCCGGGAAGCCATCACCCAGGCCCGGCATCCGGTCATCCTGGTCGGTCACTCCTACGGCGGCGCGGTGATCACCGAGGCCGGCGGCGATCCCAAGGTCAAGAGCCTGGTCTATCTGGCCGCCTTCGCGCCCGACGCCGGCGAGTCCGTCCTGCAACTGGCCAGCACGCCGGTTCCCGGCGAGCCGTCCGCGCCCCTGCTGCCGCCCAAGGACGGCTTCCTCCAGGTCGATCCGGCCAAGTTCCCGGCGGCCTTCGCGGCCGATGTCGATGCGGCCACCACCCACTTCATGGCCGCCTCCCAGGTTCCGTGGGGCCTCGGCGCCGTCGGGGCCAAGATCACCGCGCCGGCCTGGAAGGCCAAGCCCAGCTACTACCTGCTGACGACGCAGGACCTGATGATCCCGCCGACCGCCCAGCGCGCCATGGCGACACGAGCCAAGGCCAAGCTGGTCGAGATGCAGAGCAGCCATGCGGTCATGCTGTCCAAGC
Organism: Caulobacter sp. GW456-12-1-14-TSB4; assembly: GCF_059424195.1. Taxonomy (NCBI): domain Bacteria; kingdom Pseudomonadati; phylum Pseudomonadota; class Alphaproteobacteria; order Caulobacterales; family Caulobacteraceae; genus Caulobacter; species Caulobacter sp. GW456-12-1-14-TSB4. Next base: position 160,409 of record NZ_JBWKZF010000007.1, on the reverse strand, counting down.
CCGGCGCTGTCGCCGACTTCATCGCGATGGCGGCCGACGCCAGCAAGTAGGCCGGCCCGCCTGACGATCTCGTCACGCATCCCGTCGTGGCGAGACCCCTTCCCCTCCCCGAAAACCATAGGAAATACCCATGACTAGACTGCTCACGTCCGTGGCCCTGGCCGCCATCGTCCTGGCCGCCGCGCCGCAAGCCCTGGCCGCACCGGCCCCGAAGGCCGCCGCCACGCGCCCCGCGCCGCCGGTCATCCACTACAAGACTGCCACCGTCGATGGCGTGAAGGTGTTCTACCGCGAGGCTGGCCCCGCCGATGGTCCGGTCGTGCTGCTGCTGCACGGCTTCCCGACCTCGTCGCACATGTTCCGCAACCTGATCCCGCTGCTGGCCGACAAGTACCGCGTCATCGCGCCGGACTATCCGGGCTACGGCCAGAGCGACGCGCCGGACCACGCCAAGTTCGCCTACACCTTCGCCAACCAGGCCGACATCATCGACAAGCTGGTCACCCAGATCGGCGCCAAGCGCTACACGATGTACGTGATGGATTACGGTGCCCCGATCGGCTACCGGCTGGCGCTGAAGCATCCCGAGCGGGTCAGCGGCCTGATCGTCCAGAACGGCAACGCCTATAACGAAGGCCTGCAGTCGCCGTTCTGGGATCCGATCAAGGTCTACTGGAAGGATCGTTCGCAGAAGAACCGCGACGCCCTGAACGGCCTGGTCACGCTGGACATCACCAAGTTCCAGTACACCGACGGCATGGGCGATGTGGGCCGCATCAGCCCCGACAACTGGGTCCACGACCAGGCGCTGCTGGACCGTCCGGGCAACCGCGACGTGCAGCTGGACATGCTGGGCGACTATGGCTCGAACGTGCCGTTCTATCCGGACTTCCAGAAGTTCTTCCGCGACAACCAGCCGCCGACCCTGATCGTCTGGGGCAAGAACGACAAGATCTTCCCCGAGGAAGGCGCTCATCCGTATCTGCGCGATCTGCCGAAGGCCGAGATCCACATCCTCGATAGCGGTCACTTCGCGCTGGAGGATCGCCTGAATGAGATAGCGCCGCTGATCCGCGACTTCCTGGATCGCAAGGTCGCCAAGTAGGCTTTACGTCTACGCCTCTAGTGTCCGCGACGCTCAGTGCGTCGCGGACATCATGCGTTGAGGTTGGATGTGTAGGGACTGGGCGAACACGCCCTCGATCCAGGCCTCGTCCCGCGCGGTCAGCTCGATGCACAGGACCCGGCGCGACGCTGCAGCCCCGACGCCGGCCTCGCTGGGCAGATCGATGACCGCCGAACGCATCGCCTGGGTCAACAGCGTGACCAGATCTTGAAGACGCCCTTCCAACGGACCCGGCTGAACCTCGCCGACCGGCAGCGGCGGCAGGGCCGTGGACGCCTCACCCATCTGGACGGGCGCGATGAACCGATAGCCTCGGCCGGTCACGGTGGCGATGTACCTGGCCGACTCCGCATCGTCGTCGAGCGCACGGCGCAGGGCGGCGATATGAACCTTGAGATTGCCCTCGACCACCGTCGTGGTGGGCCAGGCCTCTTCCAGCAATTCCTGCTTGCTGAGCACCTCGCCCGGACGCTGGACGAAGGCGGCCAGCAGATCCAGGGCCCGGCACCCGATGCGAACGGCCTGACCGTTCTTCAGCAGCAGCTGACGGCGCGGGATGAACACGAACTCTCCGAAGGCGTAGGTGACGGCGTGGGTCATGAGCACCCTCCTCTGATTGGGTTCGAGAGGTATGGCGGGGTGCGTCGGAGGGCTTCAATTCATCCATGGTCGCGCTGCGATCCCCGCAAGACGCGTGGCGCCTGACCTTCGTCTAGCCGGACTTCGCGCCCTGCGCGGGCCCGGCTCCTCGCGCCCGTTTCTCAGGGTCCGACTAGCCTATCGTCGAACGCCGCTAGACCTTCGTGAGGTGGCAGCCGCGCCTGGGCCGCGTTAGCTTGAAATCACTCAGACAGCCGAAAGATCAGACCCTGGAACACCGCGACAACGAGCGCCGGCTGCAGCACATGGTCGACGCCCTGCGCGACAGTGAGGCGGCGCTGCGCGAAAGCGAGCGGCAACTCCAACAAATCGTCGACTCGATCCCCGGCCTGACCTGGCGCGCCGACGCGCAAGGCAGCATCACCTACTGGAGCCAGAGCTTCATCGACTATGCGGGCGCCACGCTCGAAGAGATCGTCGGCTACGGCTTCATGAACTATCTCCACCCGGAAGATCGCGACCACGTGATGGCGACCTGGGTCGGCATCCTACAGTCCGGCAAACCCGGCGAGTCCGAGACGCGCATACGTCGGGCCGATGGCCAGTACCGGTGGTTCCTGTGGCGGGTCAGCCCGTTCTTCGACGGCGACGGCAAGCTCACTCAGTGGTTCGGCATCAATGTCGACATCGAGAACCGCAAGCGGGCCGAAGAGGACTTGCGTCAGAGCCAGAACGAGCTGGCCCACGTGACGCGCATGACGACCATGGGCGAACTGGCGGTGTCGATCGCGCACGAGGTCAACCAGCCGCTGATGGCGGTGGTCACCAACGCCGGGGCTAGCCTGCGCTGGCTGAACGGCGACACGCCGGACATCCCCATGGCGCGCCAGGCCCTCGAACGCATCGTGCGGGACGGCCACCGGGCGGGCGACATCATCACCAGCCTGCGCAACCTGGCTCGCAAGTCCGCGCCGCGCCTGGACCGACTGGCCCTGGACCAGGTCATCCCGGTGGTGCTCGACCTGCTGCGAGGCGAGTTCCAGCGCCACGGCGTCGTCGCCAAGGCCCATCTGGGCGAGGCCATCGCCATCCAGGGCGACAGCACCCAGCTGCAGCAGGTCGTCCTGAACCTGATCATGAACGCGGTCGAGGCGATGGCCGGCGTGGACGCCGGCGCGCGACGCCTGACGGTGCGCGTCCAGGCCCGCGACGGCGAAGCGATCGTCAGCGTGACCGACACCGGACCGGGCCTGGGGATCGACGATCCCGATCGCCTGTTCGAGGCCTTCTTCAGCACCAAGGCCGAGGGCATCGGCATGGGCCTGTCCATCTGCCGCTCGATCATCGAGGCCCATGGCGGCCGGATCTGGGCGGCCAACAACGGGACGCGCGGCAGCGTCTTCAGCTTCACCCTGCCCCTGGCGGAAGGAACCGGCGCCGATGTCTCCAGTCTCTAAGGACGGTCAGGCCATCGTCGCCGTCGTCGATGACGACGAAAGCATCCGCGAGGCGCTCGGCGGGCTCTTCCAATCGGTGGGGCTGGCGACCGAGCTCTACGGATCGGTACAGGCGTTCCTGGACGCCGGGTCGCTCGCCCGCGCGGGCTGCATCGTCCTGGACATCCGCCTGCCCGGCCGCAGCGGCCTGGAGTTCCAGGAGGCCCTGGCCCGCAGCGGCGCGAACCAGTCGGTCGTGCTGATCAGCGGCCATGTCGATGTGCAGATGGCGGTCCGGGCGATGAAGGCCGGCGCCATCGACGTATTGCCCAAGCCGGTGCGCGAACAGGATTTGCTCGAAGCGGTCAACAAGGCCTTGGCCGCCGACCAGCAGCGCCGCGCCGACGCCACGCGCGATCAGGCTCTTCGTGAGCGCTACGAGACGCTGTCCGAGCGCGAGCGGCAGGTCTTCGCCCTGGTGGCGACCGGCTTGCTGAACAAGCAGATCGCCGACCGCGCCGCCATCACCGAAGCGACCGTCAAGCTGCACCGCAGCCAGGTCATGAAGAAGATGGAGGCCGCGTCGCTGCCAGACCTCGTGCGCATGGCCGACCGTCTCGCCAAGGTCGACGCGGGCCCGGACCTCTAAGGCCGGACCCGCGCGAGGCCTCAGGCCTCGTTCATGAAACCGCGCAGCAGGGCGTTATACTGCGCGGGCTTCTCGTTCATGGTCAGGTGCGAACACCCGGTCATCACCGCCAGGCGCGTGGGGCCGGCGATGCCGTCGCGCAGGGTCTCGTGGCAATCGAGGGTGACCTCGTCGAACTCGCCGGTGGTGATCAGGGTCTTCTGGATGATGGCCTTGAGGTCCTTGCGGCGATCCCAGTCCTTGATCTTGCCGACGATCGTGAACTCGTTGGGACCGTTGAGCACGCGATAGGCCGGCGACTTGCCTAGCGACTCGAAGGCCGCCAGCACTTCGGGGCTGGGCGGCACGCGCAGCACGAAGGTGTCGTAGAACTTCTGGACCAGCTCGGCATATTCCGGCGCGCCCGTCTTGCCGGCTTTTTCAAGCGCATGGATCTTGACGCCCCAGCCATCCGGCATGGTGGCGAACAGGCGCTCGAACCCGGCCATGGCCTGCGGGATGCTGGCCATGGCGCCGCTGAGGATCAGGCGCTCCACGCCCTGGCCCCGCCCTTGGCACAGATACTCGACGGCCAGCAGCGCGCCCCACGAGTGGCCCAGCAGCACGACGCGGTCCAGCCCCAAGGCGGCGCGGACGGCTTCCAGCTCCTCGACCGAGCGCTGGATCGTGTAGACGCTGTCGTCCTCCGGCGCGTCGGCTTTGCCGCAGCCCAGCTGGTCGTAGAAGATCACCGGGCGCTCGTCGGCCAGGGCCTGCAGCGGCAGCAGGTAGTTGTGCGACGAGCCGGGCCCGCCGTGCAGCGTCAGCAACGGCGTCTTGCCGCCCGCGCCGAACTTGCGCCAATAGACCTTGCCGCCCGGGACCGTGGCATAGCCTTCGGACTGAGGCGCGGCGGCGAAGGTCGCGCTGGCCGAGGCGGCGAGCGCCGCGCCAAGGCCTGATTGCAAAGCGCCGCGGCGGGTCCAGCTGCTGATGGTCATGGTCGATACTCCTGAGATTTACTAAAAAGGCTGCCCACGCCGGGGCAGCGGTCTAGCCCGCGCCGATGACGGCCACGAGTAAGCGAACGGAAACTCAGCGTTTCCACGCGCGCGCCCTTACTGCAGGACGCGGGTCGCCGACGCCTGACGCCGCCAGCGCGCGGGCGAGCAGCCGATCAGATTGCTGAAGGTGCGCGTGAAGTGCGATTGGTCGGCGAAGCCGCAGACCAGGGCGATGTCACTCAGCTTGCGCGTATCGGCCAGCATCAGGTCCTGCGCGCGCTCTATGCGCCGGGCGGCCACGAACTTGGAGAAGGTGACGCCGAACGACCGCCGGAAGCGCCGCGAGAAATAGCCGGGGCTGAGCCTTGCATGGCCGGCCGCGACGCTCAGCGACACGTGGTCGTGCAGGTCCGCGTCGACATAGTCGCGCACGCGCTTGGCCTGCCAGGGCAGCAAGCCTTCCCAGCGCCCTTCCCGCGCACCTTCCGCGCGCCGCCCCAGGCCCAGTCCGAGACCAACGCCGAGGCCAAAGACATCCGCGCTCAGCTCGTCGAAATCGCGCGCCGAGGGCATGAACACCGCCAGGTCCGGCGCGTTCGCCGGCGTGAGCATGAAGCCCTCCGCCGCTATCTTCTGGGACTGGTGCATGGGCCGTCTCCGTCTTGGTGAGTTGCCCAGCAGACTAGGAGAGCCGCGCCCGATCGTGGCGTTAAGTGGCGTAAAGCGCCGTCAAGTTCGGCGTGTGGGCGGCTCGGGCCCATAGAGAATCTATTTTCCTACCAATTCAATCTGGATTGCACTGACGGGGTGTCGGCGCGCTTTCTGTCGGCATGGCCTCGCCCGATCCGACCGCGCCCGCCGACAGCGCCCTGCCCGCCTCCGTGCGGCCGGTGCTGTTCTGCGGCTCGGTGCTGATGCTGGACCTGCTGCGGACCTATTCCAAGGCGTTGGCGCTGGACGCGGAGTCGATCTGGATCCTGCTCTACGTGACCCAGCAGTCGATGCAGCCGTTCCTGCTGGACCCCGAACAGGCCCGCGCCTGGAGCGCCGCGCCGGTGGTGGCCGACGAGGTCCGGGGCTGGGTTAGCCGCCGCGCGGTGGCCGAGGGCACGGGCCTGCCGCGCGAGACGGTCCGACGCAAGATGGCCGTCCTGTGTCGCGACGGCCTGCTGGTCGAGGACGAATTCGGCCGCATCCGCGTGCGGAGCGACGGCTGGGAAGCCGAATATCTGAAAGACTTCGCCGACCAGATATCGACCGCTGTCGATCGATACGAGCGCCGCATGACCATGATCGGCGACTTCATCAGCCACGCTTGAACAACCGATCCGACGTCAGGCGCGGATAGATTTCCCATATGCTCTCGCTCACCGACCCATTTCAGGTCGGACTTTAGAAATTACGCTTACCCACACCAGTTTTACGGATTTGCCGGCCCGGCACATCAAAGCCTATCCATGAAATAGGTTTTAGAGGCCGAACGCGGAGACGCCGATCGGCCCGATGTCGGGGATCTCATGTCGGCCATTCGTCCTAGTCACTCGCTCCTGCCCTTGCTGACCGCCGCCGCGGCGCTGGGGCTGGCCCTGCCCGCCTCCGCCAACGACGCCGCGTCCGCGCCGGTCGTGGCCGCGCCGGCCGCCGCCGACGCTGTCACCGACGCCGCCGACGGCGCGGCCGTCGAGCAGGTGCTGATCACCGCCCGCCGTCGCGAAGAGAAGCTGCAGGACACTCCGATCACGATCTCGGCGGTCTCGGGCCAGGTCCTGAAGACCGAGCGGCTGGATCGCGTGGCCGACTACGCCGCCAAAATCGCCGGTTTCAACGCCCTGCAGCAGAACACCCGCGTCTCGACCCTGACCATCCGAGGCGTCGGCGGCAACGCCAACAGCGACGGCTCCGAGGCCGGGGTCGGGCTGATCGTCGACGGCGTGTTCTTCACCCACCCGGGCTTCTCGTGGCTGGACTTCGTCGACCTCGATCACATCGAGCTGGCGCGCGGTCCGCAGGGCACGCTGCTGGGCAAGAACACCACCCTGGGCGCCCTGATCGTCACGACCAAGGCCCCGTCCTTCACGCCGGAAGCGACGATCAGCGCCACGGTCGCCAACCGCGACCGCTACCAGCTGCGCGCCAACGTCTCGGGCCCGCTGATCGAGGGCAAGCTGGCCGCGCGCCTGACGCTGTACGGCGACACCGGCGGCGGCTGGATCAAGAACAAGCACGACGGCAAGGACTATCTGGACAACCACCGCTGGGCGGCGCGCGGCCAGCTGCTGTTCACGCCCAATTCGGTCTTCACCGACCGCCTGATCGTCGAGCACTACGACACCCAGGAGTACAACAACTACTACCCGGCCATCGCCGACCCGCTGACCTACGCCAACGGCGCGCCGCGCAACGGCTGGGCGCGCAAGCTGGCCACGGCCTTCGGCTACACCCCGTCCTACGACATCGAGGACGCCAATGTGGACACCCAGGAACGGCTGGTGTCGCGCACCGACGGCGTCTCCAACCAGGCCGATTTCAAGATCGGCGACTACCAGCTGACCTCGATCAGCGCCTGGCGACGCCTGTACTTCCGCCCCTACAACGACAGCGACGGCACGCCTTTCCCGATCTTCCGCGCCGGCTACGACGTCGATGTCGACCAGTACTCGCAGGAACTGCGCCTGGCCTCGCCGACTGGCGGGGCGGTGGACTGGCAGACCGGGATCTTCCTGCTGAAGCAGAAGGTCAGCAGCAACTTCCGCACCCTGTTCTACAGCGGAGCCTCGGCCTTCTTCCTGTCGCCCGCCCTGCCCGGCGTGATCCTGGACGGCCTGGAGACCGACCAACGCGGCCTGTCCGACACCTCCAGCGCCGCCGTGTTCGGCCAGGGGACTTGGCATCTCAGCGACAAGGCCGCCCTGACCGCCGGCGCGCGCTACACCCACGAGAAGCGCGAGGCGTCCAACACGTCCTTCGCCCTGGGCGGCGCGCCGCTGACCGGCGCCCTCGCCCCCTTCGCCGTCTACCGCGCGGCCGTCACCGGCGCGCCGTTCACCGTGACCGGCGAGCACAAGGGCGGTTCGGTCTCCTGGCTGATCAACCCCTCCTACAAGATCACCGACGACATCCTGGCCTATGGCAGCGTTTCGTACGGCGAGAAGTCCGGCGCGGCCAACCTCGGCGCCAAGCCGGGCGACGCGATCATCATCGGTCCGGAGAAGTCGACCGACTACGAGCTGGGCCTGAAGACCACGTGGTGGGGCGGCCGGGCGACGCTGAACGCCAACCTCTACCGCAACACCATCACCGGCTATCAGGCCACGCTCAGCGACCCGACCGCCACCACGGTCCGCTCCTATCTGGCCAATGTCGGCAAGGTGCGGCTGAAGGGCATCGAGGTCGAGGGCGCGGCCCAGGTCACCTCGACCCTGAACCTGTCGTTCAGCACCGCCTGGGGCGAGTCGATCTACGCCTCGTACCGCAACGCCCCGCCGCCGCCCGAGCTGACCTATCCCGGCGCGCCGGTCGCGGTCGACCTGTCGGGCAAGCAGGTCCCGCAAGCGCCCAACTGGACCGGCCAGGTCAGCGCCCGCTGGGAGCAGCCGCTGGCCAACGGCTGGACGACCTTCGCCTACGCCAACGAGGCCTGGAAGAGCCGCACCTATCTGCATCCGCTGTCGTCGTACGGACGCCAGGACGGCTACGGCCTGACCAATGCGGGTCTCGGTTTCCGCACCCAGGACGACCAGCTGTCGGTGACGGTGTGGGCCCGCAACCTGTTCGACAAGCGCTACGCCGCGGCCTTCGGCGCCGCCTCGGCCGTCACCCCGTATATCGCCATCCTCGGCGAGCCTCGCACCGTCGGCGTCACCCTCGCCGCCAAGCCGTTCTGAGGAGCCGGGCGATGAGCAGCAACCCACGCCAGATCCGCCTCGGCGCCTTCCTGATGGGGGTCGGCCACCACCTGGCCGCCTGGCGCGCGCCGGGGGTCAACCCCGCCGACCTGCACGACTTCGAGCACTACAAGCGCCTGACCCTGTCGGCCGAGGCGGCCGGGTTCGACGCGGTGTTCTTCGCCGACAATGTCGGCCTGGCCGGCGGCGCGGGCTCGGACGTCGCGCCCAACCCGTACTATTTCGAGCCGCTCAGCCTGCTGTCGGCCCTGGCGCCGCTGACCTCGCGGATCGGCCTGATCGCCACGGTCTCGGCCACCTACCTGCCGCCCTATCACCTGGCGCGGAAGTTCGCCTCGCTGGACCACATCAGCGGCGGCCGAGCGGGCTGGAACCTCGTCACCTCCGGCAGCGACGCCGAGGCCCGCAACTTCGGCCTCGAGCACCAGATCGCCCACGCCGAGCGCTACGCCCAGGCCGAGGAATATGTCGAGGTCGTCAAGGGCCTGTGGGACAGCTGGGACGACGACGCCTTCGTCTTCGATCAAGCCGGTCAGCGCGCCTTCGACCCAGCCAAGGTCCGGACGCTGGACCATGTCGGCCGCTACTTCTCGGTCCAGGGGCCGTTGCAATCGGCGCGGCCGGTGCAGGGCTGGCCGGTCATCGTCCAGGCCGGCTCGTCGGGCGCAGGCCAGGCCCTGGCGGCCATGACCGCCGAGGTGGTGTTCACCGCCCAGCAGACCCTGGAGGAGGCTCTGGCCTTTGCCTACGGCCTGAAAGCCCAGGCGGCCGGCTTCGGACGGCGGCCGGACGAGATCCTGGTCATGCCCGGCGTCATGCCGTTCGTCGCCGAGACGGAAGCTGAGGCCCAAGCGCAGTACGACCAACTCCAGGCGCTGGTCGATCCTCGCCTCGGGCTTGGCCTGCTCTCGGCCATGGCCGGCGCCGATCTGTCGAAGTTCCCGCTCGATGAGCCCCTGCCCGAACTGCCGCCCACCGAGGGCTGGCAGAGCCGCCAGAAGCTGTTCGTCGATCTCTCCCGCCGCGAGGGCCTGACCTTGCGCCAGTTAGTCGGCCGGGCCGCCGCCGCGCGCGGTCACCACGTGGTGGTCGGCGACGCGATCCAGGTCGCCGACCGGCTGCAGGCCTGGTTCGAGGCCGGGGCCGCCGACGGCTTCAACATCCTGCCGCCGACCCTGCCGGACGGCCTCACCGCCTTCAACCGCCTGGTCATCCCCGAGCTGCGCCGCCGCGGCCTGTTCCGCGAGGCCTACGAGGGTTCGACGCTGCGCGAGCACCTGGGCCTCAAGCGCCCGGTCCGCCGTCCCGCGCCAACGCCCGCCCCCGCCCTGCAAGCGTCCTGAGCAGAGGAACCCTCATGTCCGAAGCCGCCCCTTCCAACCCCAGCTGGCTGCGCCTGTCGATCTTCGCCAGCCTGGCCATCCCGCTGGCCGGCGCCGGCCTGCCGCTGGCCGTCTACCTGCCGCCCTACTACGCCCAGGAGCTGGGCCTGGGCCTGACCACGGTCGGGGCGATCTTCATGCTGACCCAGGTCTGGGGCGCGATCACCGATCCGGTGATCGGGGCGCTGTCGGACCGGACCCGCACGCGTTTCGGCCGTCGCAAGCCCTGGATCGCCGCCGGCACGCCGCTGCTGGTCTTGGCCACGGCGGCGATCTTCCTGCCGCATCTGTTTGGAGTGACCAAGCCCGGCGCGGCCTGGCTGGCCAGCTGGCTGACGGCCTTCTACCTGGCCTGGGCCGCCGTGCAGATTCCGGTCTCGGCCTGGGCCGGCGAGATCTCCGGTCAGTACCACGCGCGCAGCAAGGTCCAGACCTTCTTCCACGTCACCACGGCGCTGGGCCTGCTGCTGGTGCTGATCCTGCCGGCGCTGCTCGACCGCATCGGGGCCCGCGACGGCGCGCCGGCCGACGGGGCCCAGAAGGTGGCGACCATGGGCGGCTTCATCCTGCTGACCCTGATCCCGTCCATCCTGGCCGCCCTGGCCTTCGTGCCCGAGCCCGCCAGTCCGCCGCGCTCGGCCGATGCGAAGCCATCCCGCGCCGCCATCCTGGCCGTGCTGCGCGACCGCCTGCTGGTCAAGGTGCTGGCCTCGGACTTCGCCGTCACCCTGGCCCAGCTGACCCGCAGCTCGCTGTTCGTGTTCTTCGTCTCGGCCTATGTCGGCCGCCCCGATCTGGCCGCCGGCCTCTTCCTGCTGCAGTTCGTGTTCGGGGTGTTCGCCGGACCGATCTGGCTGGCCATCGGCTATCGCCTGGGCAAGCACCGCACCGCCATCGCCGGCGAGCTGACCCAGGTGGCCATCAATCTGGGCCTCCTCTTCGTCGCCCCCGGCGCCCTGCCGCTGCTGCTGAGCCTGACCATCGCCCAGGGCCTGGCCCAGGGTTCGGGCAACCTGATGCTCCGCGCCATGGTCTCCGACGTCGCCGACAAGCAGCGACTGGAAACCGGCGAGGACCGCACCGGCCTGCTGTTCTCGATCTTCAGCCTGACCAGCAAGGCCGCCACCGCCGTGGCCGTCGGCGTCGCCCTGCCCCTGGTCGGCTTCCTCGGCTTCAAGCCCGGCGTCGTCAACACGCCCGAAGCCCTGCTGTCGCTGAAGCTGGTCTTCGCCCTGGGCCCGGCCATCGCCCACGCCTTCTCGGCCCTGCTGCTGGCCGGCTTCGATCTCGACGAGGCCCGTCACAGCGAAATCCGCACGGCGCTGGACGCCCGCTCGGACAGCCTGGCCGCGCCTCTCGCCGCCGAATAACCCCTTCACCTCCGCTCAACCGCAAAGGACCTTCCCATGAGCGCCGACGGACACCTGCCCCTGAATATCGATACCGACCTTGGCCTGGACATCCGCCGCGTCGGCGGCCGCATCGGCGCCGAAGTCGCCGGCGTGAACCTCTCGGCCGACCTGCCGGACAACACCCTGCAGGCGATCGAGAAAGCCCTGCTGCGCCACAAGGTGCTGTTCTTCCGCGACCAGCACCACCTCGACGACCAAGGACAAGAGGCCTTCGCCCAGCGCCTGGGCGAGCCGCAGGCCCACCCGACCGTGCCGGTCCGCGAGGGCACCAAGTACCTGCTTGAGCTGAACTCCGAGCACGGCGGCCGCGCCAACAGCTGGCACACCGACGTCACCTTCGTGCCGGCCTATCCCAAGGCCTCGATCCTGCGGGCCGTCGTCTCGCCCGAATACGGCGGCGACACCGTCTGGGCCAATACGGCCGAGGCCTATAACCGCCTGCCCGAGCCGCTGAAGACCCTGGCAGACGGCCTGTGGGCGGTCCACACCAACGCCTACGACTACGCCGCCAGCCGGCCGGACGTCAGCAACGAGGCGCTGGAGAAGTACCGCGCCGTGTTCGCCGCCACCGTCTACGAAACCGAGCATCCGCTGGTGCGCGTCCACCCCGAGACCGGCGAGCGCGTCCTGATCCTGGGCCACTTCGTCAAGGCGCTGAAGGGCCTGTCGACCGCCGACAGCCGCCGCCTGTTCGACAGCCTGCAGGAACAGGTCATCAAGCTCGAAAACACCGTCCGCTGGCGCTGGCGCGAGGGCGACGTGGCCATCTGGGACAACCGCGCCACCCAGCATTACGCGGTCGACGACTATGGCGACCAGCGCCGGGTCATGCGCCGCGTGACCCTGGCCGGCGACACGCCGGTCTCGATCGACGGCCGCTCCAGCCGCCTGATCACGCCAGTCCAGGCTTAAGGCCGCACGATCGGGGCGTTTAGCGCGTGATGGTGGTGGGGACCAACGCACGCACTGACACCCGAGCGGGATCGTCGCCGGCGGCTCCGGCCGGCGGCGATCATCGCCCCCTCAGGTTTTCTGGAAGCGGCTTGAGAAGGAAACGCTCCCGTGAAGGCGCAACCTGGCCGCAATGTGCGAACCGAAGTCGCCGCCACGCCCGGTGTCGACGAGACTCCGGACACGCACGTGGACCTCAGCAACTGGGAAACCGACGGCCCGCCCGCCTGGGCGCGCAAGCCCCTGGCCTGGACGGCGTGCCTGATCGACGCCCTGCCGCTGACGATCGCGGTGCTGGCGTTCTTCCAATGGCAGGTCGGGCCCGCCTCCTTGGTTCTGGGCGGCGGCCTGTATCTGGTGATCGTCGCCCTGCTCGCCGTCGCGCTCCGCCCCTGGAGGGGCGGCGCACCGCGCTAGAAGATCGCGATCGGGGCGGCCGAGGCGACGTCGCTGCGTGAGCCGACGAAGGCCAGCAGCGCGCCGACCTTGGGCAACTCGCACTCGAAGAAGAACCGACAGGCTCGCAACTTGCCCTCGACCAGGTCCCGGTCATCCAGACCCGCAGCGACTGTCGCCTGATCCAGCCACAGCCAGGCCACGACGACATGGCCGAACGCCTGGAGGAAAGCCGTAGCGTTGTCGAGCGCCGCCGCGCCCTCGCAATCCCGCAGGAGGTCGATGGTTTCAGCCACCGCACGCCAGGCGTCGGCAAGGGCTTCGGCATGAGCCTCCAGACCCGGAACCGCCCTCGCCGCCTCCACGGTCTTGTCGATCGACCGCTCCAGCACCGGCAAGCCGGCCCCGTCCGCCAGGACCTTCCGACCGACCAGGTCCATGCCCTGGATGCCGGTCGTGCCCTCGTGGATCGGGTTCAGGCGGTTGTCGCGCCACAGCTGCTCGACGTCGAAGTCGCGGGTGTAGCCGTAGCCGCCGTGGATCTGGATGGCGATGTCGTTGGCCGCCAGGCCGTATTCCGACGGCCAGGTCTTGGCGACGGGGGTCAAGAGGCCCAGCAAGGCCGCGGCCTCGGCGCTTTCGTCCTGGGTGTCGACCAGCCTGGCGCAATAGAGGCATAGGGCCAGAGCGCCTTCGACATAGGCCTTCTGCTGCAACAGCATCCGGCGCACGTCGGGGTGCTCGATGATCGCCACGGGCGGGCCACCGCGCTGACCGGACGGGCGGCCTTGCAGCCGCTCGCGGGCATAGGCCACCGACAGCCGATAGCCGCGATAGCCCATGGCCGCCGCGCCCATGCCGACGCCGATCCGGGCCTCGTTCATCATCAGGAACATCTGGCGCAGGCCCTGCCCCGGCGCGCCGACGATCCAGCCGGTCGCCCCGCCCGTCTCGCCGAAGTTCAGCAGGCAGTTGGCCGTACCGCGATAGCCCATCTTGTGATTGAGGCCCGCCACGCTGACGTCGTTGCGCGACCCGTCCGGCAGGACCTTCGGCACGATGAACAGCGAGATGCCGGCCGTGCCCTCGGGCAGGGTTCCGTCGGCATTCGGGACCTTGGCCAGCACCAGGTGGACGATGTTCTCGCTGACGTCCTGGTCGCCGCCCGAAATCCACATCTTGTTGCCGGCCAGGCGATAGCGATGGCCGAACCCGTCCTCGCCGTCGGGCGTGGCCTTGGTCCGCACATCGGCCAGGCTGGAGCCGGCCTGCGGCTCCGACAGGCACATGGTCCCGAACCAGCGGCCCTCGATCTGCGGCTTGGCGAAGGTCTCGACCTGGGCTGCCGAGCCGAAGGTGGCGATCAGCCGGGCATTGGCCACGGTCAGCATCGGATAGGCGGCCGTGGCGGTGTTGGCGGCGGCGAAGAAGGCGAACGAGGCCGCGCAGACCAGGTACGGCAGGCCCAGCCCGCCCTGCTCCTCGGTGAAGCCGGCCGAGAACAGCCCCAGCTCGGCATACTGGGCCAGGGCGTCGTGGATCGGCGGACAGACCCGGACCTGCCCGTCTTCCAGGCGCGGCTCCTCGACGTCGCTGCGCTTGTAGTGGGTCAGGAACTGGTCGGTGGCCAGTTGCTCCGACAGGTCGAGGATGGCGTCGACGGTCTCGCGGTCGACCAGCTCGCCGGCCTTCAGCCAGGCGTGCAGCAGGAAGTCGACGTCGCGGCGGTCCAGCAGGGTGCTCATCAGATGATCGTCGCGCCGCCGTCGACCACCAGGATCTGGCCGGTCATGTGGCCACCGGCGTCCGAGGCCAGCAGCAGGGCCGGCCCCATCAGGTCGGTCTCGCCGCCCAGCTTGCCCAGCGGCGTGTCGCGCAGCATCCTCTCGCTGTGCTCGCCGATCGTGGCGGCGGTCATCTTCGACGGGAAATAGCCCGGCGCCACGGCGTTGACGCGGATGTTCTTCGGGCCCCACTCGGCGGCCAGGGCCCGGGTCATGTTCACCACCGCGCCCTTGGCGGTGTTGTAGGCGATGGTGCCCAGCTGGTCGGGATGGTGGCCCATCAGCCCCTCGATCGAGGCGACATTGACCACCGCGCCCTTGCCCTGCTTCAGGAACGCCTCGCGCGCCACCGCCTGGGTCAGCAGGAAGAGGCCGGTGACATTGAGGTCGATGACCTTGTTCCAGCCCTCGATCGGATAGGCCTCGGCCGGCGCGCCCCAGACCGTGCCGGCGTTGTTCACGAGAATGTCGATGCGGCCGAAGCGGGCCAGCACCCGCTCGGTCAGGGTCGTGGCGGCGTCGGCCGCGCCCAGGTCGGCGGCGAAGCCCTCGGCCTGGATGCCCTTGGCGGCCAGTTCGGCCACGGCGGCGTCCAGCTCGCCTTGCTTGCGGGCGACAAGGGCCAGGATCGCGCCATATTCGCCCAGCGCGCTGGCGATCTGCAGGCCTAGCCCACGCGAGCCGCCGGTCACGATCGCCACGCGGCCGGTCAAGTCGAAGAGGCCGTTCAGGATCTTGCTCATTTGCCACCTTCCGGTTGGCAGATCGCCTTGAAGCCCGCGGCCATGAAGGTGGCCATGTGCTGGCGAATCGACTCGAAGTCGTTGGACGAGCACAGGCCGTGGGACAGGTCGTCCAGGCGGCCGGTGCGGGCCATGTTGTGCGTCATGGCCCCCGAGACGAAGTGGTAGCCCCAGAAGATCGTCGCCTCGTCGCAGTCGGGCATCGCCTTCTTCAAGAGGTCGATCAGGGCCAGGACGACGGGGTTGAAGTACTTGCCCATCTTCTCCGCGCCCCAGCCGGCGGCGCTGTTGGCCTGGGCGCTGATCTGGCCGAAGGCCAGCCACTGCTCGGTGTCGTGGATCTGGACATTGAGGTCGGTGTCTATCCAGGCGTGCAGCGCCCCTTCGACCGTGACCTTGTCGCCGACGGCCTCGGCGTAGCGGCGCATGGCGTCGAGGCGGTTCTGGGCCGAGACCGGCGCGCGGCGCGCCCAGACGGCCTCGAACAGGCTCTCCTTGCCGTTGAAGTGGTAGTGGATCAGCGTCGAGCTGACGCCGATCCGCGCGGCCACGTCCTTCAAGGTCACGCCGTGATAGCCGAACTCGGCGAACAGCTGCTCGGCGGCGTCCAGGATCCGCTCGATCGACTGCTCGCGGGCCCGCGCCTTGTGCTTGCCCGGGCGCGGAGCCGTCGACTCTTGGGTTTGATCGGTATCGCTCATCGAGCCTCTGGTTGCCGGTTCGTGTCCGGGGCGTCAACGCTCACCGCGGGGAAGGCTGAGAAGCCGATGTCCAGCCGCCACGGTTTGCCCTGGGCGCGGCGTTCGGCGACCAGGCCTTGCGCCCAAGCGAAGGCGGCGGGTTGCAGGTCACGCTGGGCGGTCGGCCGCTGGTCGATGTCGAGGTAGCCGCGCTCCTGGGCTGTGAAGCGCGGCCACGCCGTCTCGCTGGGCGCCGTCGGAACACCGGTGCGGACGAACGAGACCCAGTAGTTCAGCATCGCATCCGACATCGCGGTTTCCTCGGCGCTCAGCGGCGGCTTCGGCCAGTTGGGCCCCAGCGCCGCGCCCTCGCCTACTTGGCCGAAGACGTAGGGGATTTCGCTGGCATGGAAGGCCGCCAGGTCGCGGGCCTTCTGGGCCGGGGTGGCGTGGCGGAAATAGTAGAGATAGCTCCCCTGCCCGATCGCCGCCTGCTGCTGGACGAGGTACTGCGCGGCGAAGCCGTAGAGCCCGTCGCGGATCGACGCCATCACATCGGCCCTCGGATCGGCGCCGGGATAGACGGCGAGATAGGCGTCGGCCTTGGCCCCGAAGCGCTTCTTCACATCGGCGACATAGGCCTCCGAGGTCGCCGGAGCCTTCGGCATCAGGAACATCAGCGAGCGGATCTCACCCTCGTTGAAGCCGGCCAGGACCTGGGCCTTAGCCTGCTCGCCGCGCGCGAAGGTCTCGGCCAGCTGGCGCTCCAGCACCACGCCGTCGATCACCGGCTCGGGCTGCCAGCCGGTGGCCATGCCAGCCATGAACAGCTTGACGATATTGGCCGAGCGCAGCTGGTCGGCGGTCTTGGCGCCGGCCTTGTCGCCCAAGGCGACGCCAGCGGCCTCGGCCGAGGGCAGCCCCAGCGTCTCGTCGCGCAAGGCGCGATAGGCCGGCATGTAGCCGCTTTCGACGATGGCCTTATTGAACAGGCCCTTGGCCTGCGGGCTGGCCAGCAAGGCGATGGCGCTGAGGCCCCCGGCGGACTCGCCGGCGATCGTCACCTGGCCCGGATCGCCGCCGAACGCCTCGATATTGTCCCGCACCCACTTCAGCGCCGCGATCTGGTCGAGCAGGCCGTAGTTGCCGGAGAGACGCCCCGGCGACTCAGCGCTCAGCGCCGGATGGGCGAAGTAACCCAGCAGGCCCAGGCGGTAGTTGATCGAGACCAGCACGATCCCCTGCTTGGCTAGCTTGGCCCCGTCATAGAGCGGTTCGGAACTGGCGCCGCCCAGCAGCGCGCCGCCGTGGATCCAGACCATAACCGGCAACTTCTTGGCGCCGGTCGGGGCCCAGACGTTCAGCGTCAGGCAGTCTTCGCTCATCGACGCCATGCCGCCGGCGTAGAGGCCCTTGGGGTCCTGCGGCGGCTGGAGGCACGCATGACCGAACGCCTTGGCGTCGCGCACGCCCTTCCAGCCCTCGGCCGGAACCGGCGCGCGCCAGCGCAGCGGGCCGACGGGCGGCTGGGCGTACGGGACGCCCTTGTAGGCCGTGACGCCGTCCGCCTGAACGCCTTGCAGCGCGCCCTGGCGGGAGACTTGCTGCGCCTGCACCGGCGCCGCCACGAGGACGGCGACGGCCAAGCTGAGACCAGCCCAAAGGCGGCTCACAGGTTGTAGCCCAGGCGGACGCCGAACGTGCGCGGCCGCAGGATGGCGAAGCGGCTGTACACGAAGGCTTCCGGATGGATGTAGGTCGTGGCCCCGCTGTTGCCGAGGTTCTCGCCGTAGAGCGTCACGGTGGTCCGGCCAAAGCGCGCGCCGGTCTGCAGGTTCACATAGGTGTAGGCATCGGTGTTGCCGTACAGCGGGCTGACCACCCCGGCCTTGCCCGGCGTGTTCGGGAAGCCGTTCGGGAACGACCCGACGTGCTGGACCTGGAAGCTGGTGAAGCCCTGGGTCTGGCCCTTCAGCGCGTAGCTGAACGTCCCGAAGAACGAGCCCTGCACGTGCGGCGAGGCCAGGCGGGCATTGTCCACCGCGCCGGAGATCGTCGCTTCCTGGGTCGAGAGCTCGGTGACCTTGGCCCGGTTCAGCGAGCCGTTGACGCCCAGCAGCACGCCCTTGGCCGGCGTGAAGCTGATCTCGGCCTCCAGGCCCTTGGACGCGGCGCGGCCGACATTGGTCGCGAACTGGATCGAGTCCGACTGGCGGTTGGCCTGCACCTGGATGTTCTTCCAGTCGATATAGTAGGCCGCCAGGGCCGCGGTCATCCGGCCGTCCAGGAAGCGGCCCTTCAGGCCGACCTCGTAGTTGGTCAGGTTGTCCGAACCCGCGCCCGCCGGGATGATCAGGTCGCTGGGATTGACCGTGCTGACGCTGCCGGCGCGGGCGTTGTAGACGGGCGTGCGATAGCCGGTGGAGACCGTGGCGTAGGTCGTCAGGTCCCGTGACGGCTTGTAGGTCAGGCTGACCTTCCACGACGCCTTCTCGGCCGAGGGGTATTTGGTGGTCGAGGTCCCGTTGGGCGCGAGGGCCAGCGGCCCGGAGATCCCCAACAAGGCATAGGTGAAATAGGCCGAGTTGAAGCCCGCATAGGTGTCGACCGTGCCGCCGTACTTGCCGTAGCGGATGCCGCCCGTGGCCGTCAGCTTGTCGTTCAGGTGATAGGTCAGCTCGCCGAAGCCGGCCAGTTCGTAGGTCTTGGTGTCGCTGCCGAACTTGGCGAACACCGTGCCCGGCAGGCCGGTGATGCCGCGCGCCGACAGGAAGGCGCTCGTGGTGCGGTCCTCGCCGTTCAGGTCCAGTTCGCGGTGCAGGTAGAAGCCGCCCGCCACCCAGTCGAACTTGCCGCCGGGGTCGGAGGCGATGCGCGTCTCCTGGACGAAGGTCTTCGTGACCGCGCTGTCGAACAGGTAGAACGGCACCGCCAGGTTGAAGGTGCCGCCCAGGTCGACATTGAACAGGCCGTCGGCGTTCGAATAGGTCGACGAGCTGGTCAGCTTCGCGCCGTCGAACTGGTACTCCAGCGTGCCGTTGAAGATCGAGGTCTTGGTCGTGTACTGGTCCGGCACCGTGCTGTAGCGCTTGCGCTCACCCAGGGACGGCGAGCTCAGCGACGAGTCCTTCGGATCGCTGTCCTCGTACGAGCCCAGCAAGCGGACGCTGAGCTTGTCGTTCGGCTGCCACAGCAGGATGGCGCGACCGCCCCAGTCCTTAAGCTTGTTGGCGTTCTTGATCCCGGTGCCGACGTTGTCGATGTAGCCGTCTTCGTTGCGATAGAAGCCGACCACCCGCAGGGCCAGCGCGTCCTTTACCAGCGGCAGGTTGACCATGCCGTTGAACCGGCGGCGCACGCCCTCGCCGTCCGGCGTGTAGCCCAGATCGACCAGGGCCGAGCTGTCATAGCCGGTCAGGTCCGGGCTCTTGGTCAGCACTCGCAGGGCGCCCGACAGCGAGCCCGAGCCGAACAGCGTGCCCTGCGGCCCGCGCAGGAACTCCACGCGCTGGACGTCATAGAGGTTGGGGTCCAGCGTCACCGTGTTGCCGATCGTGGTGAGCGGCAGCTCGTCGATATAGACCGTGGTGGTGGTCTGCAGGCCCGCGCCCCAGCCGTTGGTCGAGATGCCCCGGACCGTGAAGCGGACATTGTTGCCGCTGGCCTGGTTCAGCACGACGCCGGGCGTCTCGCGGGCGATGCCTTCGTAGCTGACGATGCCCTTCTTGGTCAGTTCGGCCTGCGAGAAGGCCGTGACGCTGAGCGGCACGTCCTGCAGGCGCTCGCTGCGGCGGGTCGCGGTCACGACGACCTCGGTCAGTTCCTCGGCGGCCTGGGTCTTGGGCGCGGTCGACGCGGTCTGCGCCAAGGCGGGCGCGGCGATCGTCAGCGCGAGCGCCGACGCGGTGTAGACGATACGTTTCATGGTTCCCTCCCTGTCGCCGGCCGCGCCTTTTTGGCGCTGTTCCGCGAACAGTGGTCACCCTCTCACCACACTGACACGTGAGTCAATATTGACTTACTCGGCAGTCAATATTCCTGCGCAATCGCGTGCTGGACTTCACGCGCGTCCGCCCCCATTTCATGAGGCGAATTGGCCCGTTAGGGCCGTGCCTTGAAAGGGTTTGAGCCGATGAGCACCGAAACCGCCATCCTTGCCGGCGGCTGCTTCTGGGGCGTGCAGGACCTGCTGCGCCGTTATCCCGGTATCCTGAAGACCCGTGTCGGCTATTCGGGCGGCGACGTCCCCAACGCCACCTACCGCAACCACGGCGACCATGCTGAGGCCATCGAGATCGAGTTCGATCCGGCGGTGATCAGCTATCGCCAGATCCTGGAGTACTTCTTCCAGATCCACGATCCGAGCACCCGCAATCGCCAGGGCAACGACATCGGCCGCAGCTATCGCTCGGCGATCTTCTATGCCTCGGAAGAACAGCACCGGGTGGCGCTGGACACCATCGCCGACGTCGACGCCTCGGGCCTGTGGCCGGGCAAGGTGGTGACCGAGGTGGAACCGGCCGGCGACTTCTGGGAAGCCGAGCCCGAGCACCAGGACTATCTGGAACGGATTCCAAACGGTTACACCTGCCACTTCATCCGTCCGGGCTGGCGTCTGCCCGTCCGTGAGACGGCCACGACCTGATCCCTCGGCGGTGGCGGGCGGAGGCTATCCGGCCTTCGCTCGCGCCGCGTCCAGGCGGCCCATGGCGTAGAAGATCAAGCCAGCGGTCACCAGCAGCACCGCGGCCAGGGCCAGCATCGGCGCCAGGTTGCTGCCCGTCGCATCGCGCACCATCGGCACCAGGTTCTGGGCGATGAAGCCGCCGAGGTTGCCGATGGCGTTGATCGCCGCGATGCCCGCCGCCGCCCTCGGTCCGCTCAGGAAGCTGGGCGGCAGGCTCCAGAACACCGGCTGGGCGGCGAAGATCGCCGGCGCGGCGATGCACAGCATGGCGAACTTCAGCACCGGTCCGGGCAGCACCACGCTGAGGACGAGGCAGGCCGCACCGATCAGGACCGGCCCGGCGATGTGCCAGGCGCTGGCTCCGTGCTTGGCGGCGTGGCGCGGCACCCACCACAGGGCGACAGCGACCAGGAGCCAGGGGATGACGTTGATCAGGCCGTTGGTGGTGTTGGACACGCCGAACGATTTGACGATCGTCGGCAGCCAGTAGCTCAGCCCGTAAGCGCCGAGCGGCATGCCGATATAGAGCCCCGCCAGCAGCAGCACGCGCGGATCGAAGATCGCCTTCCAAGCGCCGCGATGGTCGTCGGGAACCCCGCCCCGCTCGGCGTCCAGCACGCCGGCCAGCCAGGCCTTCTGCTCGTCCGGCAACCAGGTCGCGTGGGCCGGGCCGTTCGGCAACTTCCACAACACATACGGCGTTAGCAGCACGGCCGGCGCGCCGGTGGCCAGGAACACCCACTGCCAGCCGGCCAGGCCCGCGAGGCCGTCCAGGTCCAGCAGCAGGCCGCCCAGAACCGCACCGACCGCGTTGGCGATGGCGCTGGCGATCATGAACAGCCCGACCATCCGCGCCCGGTGCGACTGCGGGTACCACAGCGTCAACACGTACAGCACGCCCGGGAAGAACCCGGCCTCGGTCACGCCCAGCAGGAAGCGGAGGACGTAGAACATCGTGGCGTTCTGGGTGAAGCCGAGCGCGAGCGTGACCAAGCCCCAGGTGAACATGATCCGCGCGAACCAGACCCGCGCGCCGACCTTGGCCAGGATCAGGTTCGACGGCGCCTCGAACAGGAAGTAGCCGATGAAAAACAGTGACGCGCCAAGGCCGTACGCCGCTTCGCTAAGGCCCAGAGCCTGGACCATGTCCAGCTTGGCGTAGGAGACGTTCTGCCGATCGATATAGGCGATCAGGTACATCAGGCAGAACAGCGGCATCAGCCGCGCGGTGACCCGCCGGACGGTGGCGACTTCCAGGGCCGGAGACGGGTCAGACATTCGATGGCCTTTCATCGGCGCGTCGGGGTGGAGCGGTAGAGTCCCGCTGGACCAGGGCGTGGTCCAGCACGTGGTCGGCGGCGGAGGGCTCGTCCGAGCGCAGCGCGCGCAACAGCCGGTCCAGGGCCACGGCCGCCATCATCCGGACCGGCTGGCGGATCGTGGTCAGCGGCGGCCACAGCGTGGTGGCGACGGTCGTGTCATCGAACCCGACCACGGTCAGGTCGCCCGGCACATCCAAATGGCGGCGATGGGCGACCGAGACGGCCGCGGCGGCCATGTCGTCATTGCTGGCGAAGATCGCGGTCGGCCGCTGGTCGCCATCGAGCAGCGCCGCCGCGGCGCGCAGGCCGGAGTCGTAGGTGAACGCGCCCTGGGCCAAAACGAGCTCGGCCCCCGCCTGCGTCGCGATCGCGGCGCGCGCGCCCTCCAGGCGCTCGGCGCTGGCGGTCTGGTTGGGATTGCCGGTGATGAAGCCGATCCGGCGGTGACCCAGGTCCAGCAGGTGGCGGGTCATGGCCTGGCTGGCCCGACGGTCATCGATCCGGACATTGATCGCGTCGCTGGATGGCTGCGCGGCGGCGACCACGGCGACCGGCAGACGGGCCGCGCGCAAGGCGTCCAGCACGGTGGCGGATTCGCCCAGCGGCGGCGCGAGAACCACGCCATGAGCGCCGCCGTTCAACAGCGGTTGCAGGTCGTGAAGCGACGGCGCCTGGCCGTTCTCGCCCCTCACCAGGATCAGGCGGGCGCCGGCGCTGGAAGCCTCCTCGAACACACCGACGAGGAAGTCACTCATGAAGGCGGCGCTGGGATTGGAATAGACGACGCCGATCCGCAGCTCGCCGGCCGTGACCAGGCTGCGGGCGGCCAGGTTGGGCTGGAAGTTCAGGTCGCGGATGGCGTCCAGCACCGCCTGGCGGGTGTCGTCGCGGACCCTGGCGGCGCCGTCGTTGATGACGCGCGACACGGTCATGCGCGAGACGCCCGCCCGCTGGGCGACGTCGGCCATGGTGGCGTCGCGGACGCGGTCCGGCCGGTTCAACGGATCACCAGGATGGTCATTCGAACGCGATCCTCCCGCGCCCACGGGCCACGACCCGGAGCGCGAAGAAAGACGCCCGAGCCATGGTTCGGCGCTTGGCCGACCAGGACCCGGGCGAGGCCGCCCTAGGGGAAGGAGAGGCGGAGGCAGCAGGACTAGAAGCTGTAGCGCAGGCCCACGTGGTAGAAGCGGCCCAGCAGGTCATAGAGCGCCGGGTTGGCGTCCAGGCCCGTGTTGGTCTGCGGCGACGGCGTCGGATCACGGTTCAGCAGGTTGTCGACCTTGCCGTAGATCTGCAGGCCCTTGCCGAACTTGTACGAGGCGCTGATGTCGACATAGGTCGCGCCGCTCATGTGGTTGTAGTCGATGGTCGGGTTGGTGCCGGTTGAGACCGGGCAGCTGCCGGCCTTGCACTCGATGTAGTCGGTGGTCGTGCCGCCGAACCGGCCATCGCTGAACCAGCGCTCCTGGACGCTGAAGGCGAACTTGTCGTTGTCCCAGGACTGGATGGCCAGGAACTTCCAGTCCGGCGTGGCGCCGGAGTTCTGGCCGGCCGAGTCGACCGCGATCGCGCCGGGGATGCCCGGGTTGGTGACGAACTTGTGGGTGTTCGTCGCCAGGCCACGGACCGTGAAGCGGCCGGGCACGCTGGGCAGTTCGAAGCGGTAGCTGCTCTCGATGTCGAAGCCGCTGGTCTTGATCGAGGCCAGGTTGAACGTCTGGGAATTGACGAAGGCCGTGCCCTGAGCCGGCGTGAAGTTGAAGGCGCCGCAGAACTGGGTCAGGCCCGCATAGCAGAAGTTGACGATCTGCTGAGCGCCCAGGCTGGAAATGCCGCCGTTCAGGACGATGTTGTACCAGTCGACCGAGACGCTGAAGCCCGGCAGCCATTGCGGGTTCGAGAGCACCGCGCCGATGGTGACGTTCTTGGCGATTTCCGGCTTCAGGGCGGGGTTGCCCACGACATTCTGCAGAACCGTCAGCGAGCCGCCCGAGGGCTGGCCGGCTGGCGGCGTGCCGTTCGAGGGAATGGTGAAGTTCGGCAGCGTGGTCGTCACCGGCGCGGCGAACAGTTCCGACAGGTTCGGCGCGCGGACGTCACGCGAGGTGACGGCCCGCAGGCGGACGCCGTCGATCGGCGTGTCCCAGGTGGCGCCGACCTTCCAGGTGTAGACGGTGCCCGAGGTGCTGTAGTCGGTCCAGCGGCCGGCCATGTTGAGGTTGGCCCGGCCCGCGGCTTCCGAATTGACCAGTGGGATGTTCACTTCGGCATAGGCTTCCTTCACCGAATAGCTGCCGGCGCCGGAGTGGTAGTTGCCCGCGAACCAGTTGGCGCCCGAGGCGGTCAGGACCGGATCGGCCGGATAGTCGGCGGTGTTGGGCGAGTCGGTATTGCCATCGCCGTAGGGGTCGCCTTGGACGTGGTACTGCTCCTTGCGCCACTCGCCGCCGAACGCCAGGGACACCGGACCAGCCCACAGCGAGAAGGGCTCGCCGCTGAAGTTGATGCTGGCGACGTCCTGCTTCTGCACCGAGTGCTGGTAGGGGCCATTCTTGGGCGTGATGTAGGCCAGGGCCGCATCGCTGGGCGTCTTGCCGCCGAAGACGTTGATCGGCACGCAGCCGTTGGCGCGAGCGATAGGGTCGGCGCAGACGATCTGACCGCCGACGGTCGTGGCTTGGATGGCGGCGCGATAGCGCGGCATCAGCAGGATGTCGTTGACGTGGATGTTCGTCGTGTTCTGGCCGTGGGTGTAATAGGCGTCGTAGCGCCATTCCTTGCCCAGGGCGTCGAACCGGCCGTCGGCGCCGATCACCGCCCGCACCTGGGTCCGCGTCGGATGGACCGAGATGTTGCGCGGCAGCAGGGCGTTGCTGGTGCCGAAGCTGAAGGTCGTGATGTTGTTGGCGGCGCAGGCCGCAACGACCGAAGCCGGCAGGTACGGGTTCGAGCACGACATCGTCAGGTTGGTCGAGGCCGCGCCCGGGTTGGGCTGGTTGCTGCTCTTGACGCGGGCGACGTTCAGGGTGCCGTAGATTTCGTTCTTGTCGTTCAGGTCGTAGCCGATGCGGCCGTAGCTGCCCATCCGCTCGATCCGGGACTGCAGCGAGGTGCCGATGCCGACATTGCCCGACAGGTCGCCGCCGACGCAGAAGCCGCCGTTCGTGAAGCAGCCGCTGACCGCGCCGTTGGCCGCCTTGGACGGCACGCCGCCGCCGCCGTACTGGAACTGGAACGGGTTGCCGGCGATGTCGAAGGCCGTGCCTTGCAGCGGGCCGGCGCTGATCAGGCCGTACTTGGCGTACTGATAGGCCTGGGCGTGCTCGCGATAGAGGTACTGCGGCGCGCCGTCATTGGTGACGCCGCGATTGACCAGGGTGGCGGTCGTGTACCAGTCGCGGCTGCCCGGCGCGTCCTCGCCGAAGCCGCCCGCCGGGACGCCCTCTTCCCAGTCGTATTCGCCGCTGACCTGGACGTGCAGGCGGTCGTCCATGAAGTTCTTGCCGGCCGCGACCTGGGCCAGCCACTGGTGGTTGTCGCCATAGGTCGTGACGCCGGTCAGGACGTTGGCCTTGAAGCCCACGAACTTCTTGTTGGTGACGAAGTTGACCACGCCGCCGACCGCGTCCGAGCCGTAGGAGGCCGAGGCGCCGCCGGTCACCACGTCGACCCGCTCGACCAGCAGCTGCGGGAACAGGCTGATGTCGGGAACGCCGGTGACGTTGGCCGGCACGACCCGCTGGCCGTCCAGCAGGGTCAGGGTGCGGATGGTGCCAAGGCCCCGCAGCGAGAACGAGCTAAGGCCCTGCTGGCCGCTCGAGGTGCTGAACGTGCCGGTGGTGGCGCCGCTGGAACCCTGCAGCGAGGGCAATTGGGTGATGGCGGTGAAGATGTTCGGCTGGGCCGCGCGCTCCAGTTCCGCTTGGCCCAGCACCTGGGTCGGGGTCGGGGCGGTGAAGCCCTCGGACCGGATCCGCGTCCCCGTGACGACGATTTCCGACAGCGCTGTATCACTCGACGGCTCGGCGGCCGGGGCCGTCTGCGCCTGGGCCGCTCCGGCCGTCATGACGATCGCGACCGCGCTGGTCGCGAGCAAAGCGCTCATCATGGGGGACCGCCCCCGCGCGCTACCGACAACGCTCATCCTACACCCTCCCAATTTTTCATTGAGACCATCGTTCGATGATCTGAGGGGGACTGTGTCAGACGGTGGGACCGCTAACTATTAGACCATGGTCGTAGGTCTTCCGGGTTTTGGCTCGGCTCAAACGTCAACGCCCGGGACGCGAGGCGACCCGGGCGTTTTCAATCGGTTATCGATGCTTCCTAGCGCGGGCGGACCGCGTAGAGCGCGTGGTGGCTCAGGACATACAGCGTCCGCCCATCGGCGCCGCCGAACAGCAGCTGCAGCGGCCGTTCGGGCGTATCGATACGGCCCAGTTCCTTGCCGTCCGGCCCATAGACGAACACCTGGCCGTTGGCGACATAGACCCGCCCCTGCCCGTCCGTCGCGACGCTCTCGCCGCCCCGGTCGGCGAAGGCCTTCAGGTCGGTGACCGCCCCGCCCTTCCCGACGACGCCGCTGTAGGTCCTGTTCTCGGAGCTGTTGGTCAGGAACACCCGCTGGCCCGGCTTCACGGCGGTGAAGCCGTAGGTGTCCAGCGAGTCGGAGAAGCGCAGGCCGCGATAGTCCGGCGGTCCCTGCTGGAAGACGCGATAGGCCGGCAGGACCAGGCTGCCGTCCGGCGAGACATATTCCTTCGACTTGCCCACGGCCATGTCGCGGACGAACAGCTCGGCCAGGGTCGGGTACTGGTAGGTCTCAGGATCGATCTGGTCCTTGAACTCGCCGTTGTTCCACCAGTTGACCGGCAGCACCGTGGCCGCGCTCGCATGGTCGGCGGCCGGCGTGGCGGCGATCAGCGTCACCTGGTCGTCCGGGCTGCCGGGCTTGAAGCTGTAGACCGAGCCGTTGCGGCCGTCCGACGACAGCACCAGCAGGTTGCCCGAGGCGTCGACCGCCAGGTTGATCGGGTCGAGCGTGTTGTCGCGCACGATCGACAGCTTGCGGGCGTCCGACCAGCTGTAGATGCGCTGATGCTTGCGGTCGGCGAAATACAGGGTCCCGCTCGCATCGACGGCGCCGCCGCCCAGCGAGAAGAAGCCGTCAGCCAGCTTCTCGACCTTGGCGCCGGCGAGGGTCGAGGGCGCGACTGGAGGCGGGTTGGCCTTCAGGTCCAGGACCGCGAACTGGCGCTCGCGCACTTCCAGACCGCTGGTGACGTCCAGAATGGCGTTCTCGTACGGATACTTGGTCAGGCGCGTGAAGGTCGCGCAGCCGTTCTCGTCGCAGGTTCCCAGGCCGCTCTCGCCATTGACCGCCACGTTGCGGAACCGAATGTCGCTCGAATTGTAGACCCGCACCGCGGCCGCCGCCGGCTTGCGCGTCCGGGTGACGCGATAGCCGTGATAGTTGGCCAGCAGGATGTTCTTGGAGTCGCGGATCTCCAGCGAGACGGTGTCCTCGCCCTCCCCGGCCTCTTCCTCGGTCTGCGGGGCCAGGAACTCCCAGTTGGCGACGCGATTGAGGGTGATCTCGGTGCGCACATGGTGCTCGACCGAGGCCTGGTAGACGTGGCCAGGCGTCTGTGTGTCGGAGACGTAGATGCCGGTATAGGCATAGGTGTTGGGGCTCCAGACGTTCGAGAACGTCCCGCCGCCGCCATGGGTCACCCACAGGCTGGGATACTGCCCGGCCCAGCGCTTGGCCGGGTCGGCGTCGGCCGTGCCGTTGGCGTTGTAGGGGATGACCCGCGTGCCATCGAACAGGTTGGTGCCGTGGCCGCCCTGGAACTTGACGTCATTGACCATCGAGGTCGCGCCGGCGGTCCACAGCAGCGCCGTGGCGCGCGGGTTGGCGCCGTCGGTGTAGAGCCCCAGACCGAAGACGATGTTGTCCCCGCCCTTGGCCGACTCCACCAGCGCCTTGGGCGCGCCGACGCCTTGATAAGCCGGCGTGGCGTGGGGCAGCACGATCTGGGTCAGGCTGGGGTGCAGACCGATCAGCACCGTGTCGGGCTTCAGCTTCAGGGTGTCGGTGACGCGGTAGAAGCCGGTCGGGAAATAGACCACTCGATGCGTATCGATCGCCTTCTGGATGGCGGCCGTGTCGTCGGTGGCGTTGTCGCCCTTGGCCCCCAGCGCGCGGACGTTCGTCCAGTCCGCCGTCGCCGGCAGGGCTCGGATTGCGGGCGCGTTGGGCTTGGGCAGCGCACTCAGCGGCTCGGCCTGGAAGGTCGTCTTGTACTCGCCCATCTGGCCCGGCGCGGGCACGGTCAGGCCGTGGTTGAAGGCCGACACGCGATAGGTCTTGCCCTTGCCCGCCGTCGTCTTGCCGCTGTCGCGGAAACGGGCGAACACAGGCGTGTTGGACGCCACGGCGTTCTCAAAGCCCACCTGGGTGTAGACATTCGCCTCGTTGGAGATGACGACGCCGGCCTTGGAGACGTTCTCGAAGCGGACGTCCTTGCCCCACAACCAGTCGCCATAGCCCTTGTCGATCTCGATGCCGACGGGCGTGTCCTTCATGGCCACATTGACCAGGGTCAGGCCGGCCTCATGCTCGCGGATCGCCGCGTCGCGCTGGCCCTCGAAGGTCGAGTCGAGCAGCACGAAGCCCCAGGCCGGCGACGGCTTCTCGGCGAGAATGCCGTAGCGACCGCCCTTGAAGTGCAGGTCCTCGGCCTCGTTGGCGACGTGGTAGAGGCCCGCCAGGCCCGAGCCGATGTCGAAGTCCATGTGGGTCAGCGTGGCGTGCTGAGCGGCATGGAAGCGGATCGCCGTAGCGGCCGGATTGCCCTTGCCGATCTTGAAGTCGATATTGCCCATCGCGCTGTAGAAGGTGCCGGGATTGGCGTCCGGCACGCTCTTGTCGAACGGCACGCTGCCCGGCGGCGGGAAGGCCACCGGACGACCGGCCGGATCGCGCTTGGCCCCGGCGAAGATCACCATGTTGGCCACGCCCTTCTGGAAGCCCGGCGTGACGTCCGGCAGCTCGATCAGCGGCCGCGTGGCGCCGACACCGAACACCCGCACGCCCGGCCACAGGAACAGGGTCTTGGTGATCCGGTAGCGTCCCGAGGGCAGGAAGACGAGACCGCCGCCCGGCTTGGCCGCCGCCGCGTCGATCGCCGCCTGGATGGCCGCGCCGTCGTCGGTCTTCCCGTCGCCCTTGGCCTTGACCACGACGGCGGCCGGATCGTCGGGGACCGTGGCCAGGACCGAGGGCCCGGCCCAGGCAGGACTACCCGCCAAGCCCAGCGCGATCGAAGCCGCGCCCAAGACCAGCCAATGCTTCATGACAAACTTCCCCACCCTACGGATTCACAGCGTAGAGCGAATGATGAGTCAGGACGAACAACGTCTTGCCGCCCTCCCCGCCGAAGATCAGCTGCAGCGGCCGTTCAGGCACGTCGATCCGACCCACCTGCTGGCCGTCGGGGCCGTACTGGAAGATCTGGCCGTTAGCGACGAACACCCGCCCCTGGCCGTCGACCGCGACGCTCTCGCCGCCGCGATCGGCGACGACCTTGAGGTCGGTCAGCGTCCCGCCGGGACCGACCTGGCCGCTATAGGTCTTGTTCTCCGAGCCGTTGGTGAAGACCAGCCGCTCGCCGACCGCGCCGGCGATCAGGCCGTTGGTCTGTAGGCTGTCGGCCCAGCGCCAGCCGACATGGTCCGGCGGCCCCTGCTGCCAGACCCGGAAGGCCGGCAGCGCCACGCTGCCGTCAGGCGAGACATATTCCTGGGTCTTGGGCGTGCCGACATCGCGGGCGAACATTTCGGCCAGAGTGGTGAACTCGCCCTTGGCCGGGTCATACTGGTCCTTGAACTCGCCGTTGTTCCACCAGTTGACCGGCAACAGCGTCTTGCTGCCAGCCCGCGCGGACACGGACGTCGGCGCGATCATCGTCATCTGGTCCTTGGGACCGTTCGGATCGATCGAGTAGACGGACGCCTGCGGACCGTAGGACGAGACCACCAGCAGGTTGCCCGAACGGTCGACCGCCAGGTTGGTCGGGTCCAGCGAGCTGTCGCGGACGATCTCCAGCCCCTTGGCCGCCGTCCAGCGATAGATCCGCTGGAACCGCTTCTCGATGAAATACAGCGCCCCATCCGCACCCACCGTCGCGCCCGAGATCGACCAGAAGCCGGTCTCCAGCTTCTTCACATCGGGGCTGGCCGGCGGCGGGGCCGGCTGGTCGTTCTTCACGTCCAGCACCGCGAACTCGCGCTCGCGCACCTCCAGCTTGCGGGTCTTGTCCTGGATGGCGTTCTCGAACGGGTACTTGCTGGCCCGCAGATAGGTGCCGCAGCCGATCGTGTCACAGAGCGCCACCCCGCTTTCGGCGTTGATGTGGACGTTGCGGAAGCGGATGTCGGTCGAGTTGAACAGCTTCACCGCCGTCTCGGCCGGGTGATACGAGCGCGTGACCCGATAGCCGTGATAGTTGGCGAACAGGATGTTCCTGGAGTTGCGGATCTCCAGCGACACCGCGTCGGGGCCGTCGCCGACCTCCTGCTCGGTCTGGGGCGCGAGGAATTCCCAGTTCTCCACGTTGTCGAGCACGAACTCGTTGCGCACGTGGTGCTCGACCGAGACCTCGTAGATGAAGCCGGGCGTCTTGGTGTCGCTGATGTAGAAGCCGGCCGAGGCGAAGGTGTTGGGGCTCCAGACATTGGCGAAGGTGCCACCGCCGCCGTCGGTCACCCAGATGCTGGGATACTGGGCGTCCCAACGGCCGTCGGCGACCGGATCGTTGCTGCGGGCCCGGGCCGCGTCCAGCGGCTTGCCGTCGGCGGTGGGCGTGCCGCCGCCGCCCATGATCTTGACGTCGGTGACCAGGGACTTCTCGCCCGATCGCCACAGCAGCGCCGAGGCGCGCGGGTTGATGCGGCCGGTGAACAGCCCGATGCCCGACAGGATGTTGTCGCCGCCCTTCGGCGTCTCCAGGATCGGCTTCACCGCCCCGACGCCGGCGTGGCGGGAATTGCCGTCCGGGATGACCAGCTGGGTCAGGGCCGGATGCAGGCCGATCAGCACGGTGTCGGCCTTCAGCTTCAGCGTGTCGCTGACCATGTAGAAGCCGACCGGCAGGTACAGCACGCGGTGGCTGTCGATGGCCTTCTGCAGGGCGGCGGTGTCGTCGGTCGTCCCGTCGCCCTTGACGCCCAGCGTCTTGACGTTGGTCCACTCGCCGATCGGCGGCGTGGCCCGCAGCGCCGGCGCACCAGCCTTCGGCAAGGCCTTCAACGGCGCGATGTCCGAGATCGTCCTGTACTCGCCCACATGGCCCAGGCCCGGCAGGGTCAGGCCGTAGGTGAAGTTCGCCACCCGGTACGCCTTGCCCTTGCCATCCACGGTCTTGCCGCTGTCGCGGAAGCGCGCGAACACCGGTGTGTTGGAAGCCACGGCGTTGTCGAAGCCGACCTGGGTGAAGACATTGTCCTCGGCCGAGATCACCACGCCGGCCTTGGAAACGTTCTCGAAGCGGACGTTCTTGCCCCACAAGCTGTCGCTGTAGCCCTTGTCGATCTCGATCCCGACGGGCGTGTTCTTGATCGCCACATTGACCAGGGTCAGGTCGACCTCGTGCTCGCGGATCGCCGCGTCGCGCTGGCCGTCGAAGGTCGAGTCCACCAGGGTGAACTGCCAGGCGGGCGAGGTCTTCTCGGTGACGATGCCGTAGCGCCCGCCGTGGAAGTGGACGTCCTCCATGATGTTGCCGGCCTGGTAGACCCCGGCGAAGGCCGAGCCGAGGCGGAAGTCCATGTGGCTGAGGAAGGCGTGCTGGGCCATGCGGAAGCGCACGCCCGCGGCGGCCGGATTGCCCTCGCCGATCTCGATGTCGACATTGGCCATCGACGAATAGAAGGTGCCGGAATTGGCGTCGCGGACCTTGGTGGTCGCGGGTCGCACGGTCGGCACCGGCACGGGGATGTCGCCGACCTGGTACTGGTCGCCGCCGGTGAACACGACCATCGTGCCCACACCCTCCTGGAAGCCCGGCGTATTGGCGCCCAGCACGAAGGTCGGCCGGGTCTTGCCGACGCCAAACACGCGCACGCCCGGCGGCACCAGGAGGCTGCGGGTCAGGCGATAACGGCCCGAGGGCAGGAAAACGAGGCCATGGCCGGTGCCGTCGCGCGCCGCGTCGATGGCCTTCTGGAC
Source organism: Caulobacter sp. GW456-12-1-14-TSB4 (assembly GCF_059424195.1). Lineage (NCBI taxonomy): Bacteria > Pseudomonadati > Pseudomonadota > Alphaproteobacteria > Caulobacterales > Caulobacteraceae > Caulobacter > Caulobacter sp. GW456-12-1-14-TSB4. The sequence continues at coordinate 128,119 of NZ_JBWKZF010000007.1, read as the reverse complement.
CGCGTCGGTGTCGTCAGCCTTGCCGTCGCCCACGCCCTTGACGGTGATCGCGCGAGGATCGTCCGGGGCCTTGGGCAAGAAGGATTCCGAGGCGGCGGCCATCGCCGCTCCGGAGCACGAGGCCATCAAGACCGCCGACAACAGGATCGCTCTCATGCCACTCCCCAAATCTACTTTGGGAACAGTGATAAGGCCGCGCGCGTCCGCGACCACCGCGACCATGGTCGTAGTTACGGCCCGGCGGCGCGCCGCTAGAACCCCAGTTCCCATCCGCCTCGAAGCCGAGGATCCCGCTTGCCGTCATCGCGCCATGCCCGCCCCGAAGGCCTCGCCGTGATCGTCATGGGCGTGAGCGGCTGCGGGAAGTCGACGCTGGGCGCGCTGCTGGCCGGCGCGCTGGACTGCCCCTTCCTGGAAGGCGACGACTTCCACGACGCGCGGGCGGTGGCCAAGATGCGGGCGGGCCAACCCCTGGTCGACGACGACCGCTGGCCGTGGCTGGACCGGCTGGGCGCGGCCATCGGCGACACCCTGGCGACGCAAGGACGGGTCGTGGCGGCCTGCTCGGCGCTGAAACGCGGCTATCGCGAGCGACTGCGCGAGGCGATCGGCGGCGCCGTCGATTTCGTCCTGCTGGACGCCAGCGCCGACGAACTCCAGCGCCGCCTCAGCCAGCGCTCAGGCCACTACATGCCGGTCAGTTTGCTGACCAGCCAGCTGGCCACCCTGGAGCTCCCGCACGCCGACGAGGCCATCCTCACCCTCGACGCGGGCCTGCCGCCCGAACAGCTGAGCGTGCTGGTCCAGGAACGGCTCGACACGCGGATACGGACGATCGGCGCCGCCGCGTCCCTAGGGCATCAGCCGCTTCCGCCCGCGTGACAGGTGCCAGCGCATGGCGAGAGCCGCGCCATCGCCGTCCTGAGCCCGGATCGCGTCCACGATCATCTCGTGCTCGCTCATCATCTCGGCGATCGCCTCCGGCGGCCGCGAGCGCGAGATGTCGACGCCGGCCCGCATGATGCGATCGACATCGGCCTCCAGCGCCTCGAAGGCGACCAGGAAGGCCGGATTGGCGGTGGCCAGCACGATCTGCCGATGCAGCTCCATGTCCTCGACGTGGGCCGGGGCGCTGGACATCAGGGCGGTGCGCAAGGCCGACAGCGCCGCCTCGATCGCGACCATCTCCTCGGCCGAGCGCCGCACCGCCGCCAGCCGCGCGGCCTCGGCCTCCAGCACGAAGCGCACCTCGTAGCTGCCCATGGTCGAGGGCAGCTCGGACAGCGGCATGTAGGCGCCCAGCTTGTCGGAGGGCCGGTTCTTGATGAACGAGCCCGCGCCACGCCGCGCCTCGGTGATGCTGTCGGCGGCCAGGCGCACCAGGGCCTCGCGCACGACGGTCCGCGACATGCCGAACATCTCTGCCAGGCGCGCCTCCGACGGCAGGCGGTCGCCGATCTCCAGGCCGTCGCTGTTGATCATCTCGACGATGCCCGTATAGGCCCGGTCGGCAAGGCGCCCCTCGCTCATCGCTCTCCCCTTCGCTGACGCCACCATCGGGCCATTCGCGTCGCGAGGCCAACCCCTGCGCCTTATAACGCCCAAACCTGTATGACAGATTTCAAGGATATGACGATACAGGCGCGATGTTCACGCTCACATCGCCAAAACCCCTTGAACTTGTCTAACAGATAACGCTAACATCTGAAAATCAGCGAACCGGACCAGCCGACTCAGAGCGGCAGCCAACACGATCCGGTCGCCACGCTTCCGAAGACGGAGGCGCAGGGAAGAGACAGAGGGGTTCACGCATGACTACGATGGACATCCGCGACGCCGGCCAAGGCCCGGAAACCGCGCTCGGCGCCTTGACGCCGACCCAGATGAAGGTGCTGGAGGGCGTCAATCTGGGCCTTCTCAACAAGCAGATCGCCCACGACCTCGGCATCGCCGAAGCCACGGTCAAGGCGCACATGACGGCGTTGATGCGCAAGCTGAACGTCCACAACCGGACCCAGGCCGCGATCGCCGCCCAGTCCCTGACCCAGGCCGCCCGGGCGGCGGGTCGCTAGGACAACCAAGACTCCCAGGGAGTGACTCCACGTCCGTATAGCGTGCGGAAAATCAATCCTTGGATGTATTGAAACAATTTCAAATCATAGATTGCTTTCGATCCGATCGGGATCCATTGTGCCGCCGAAATGAAGCCTGACCATGAGGTCGTGGGGCTTCCTGTAAGCGTGCCCTTTCCCTCCTGTCGGGTCCCGCATCATGACCAAGTCTCACAACATCATCCGGGCGGCCCTGCTCGCCGCCCTGTCGCTTGGCCTCGTCGGTTCGGCGCAGGCGTCGCCGAAGCCGGCGGCCCAACCGACGACCTTCGCCTACTATGTCGTGTCGCTCTCCTGGGTGCCGGGCTTTTGCGCGACCCACACCGATCCGGTCGAGTGCGGGCACGGGACGGGCTTCGCCCTGCACGGCGTCTGGCCGCAGTACAACGCTCAGAAATATCCGGCCAATTGCAGCACCACACCCCTGCCTGACGCCATCCGCCAGCAGTATCAGTCGATCTACGCCAGCCCGTCGATGATCGACCACGAGTGGTCCAAGCACGGCACCTGCTCGGGCCTGGACCCCGCCAGCTACTTCCAGCTCTCGGACAGCTTCCACAACAAGATCGTCATCCCCGACGCCTACCAGAAGGGGCGGACGGTCGGGACGAACGAGACGGCGGCGCTGAAGAAGGCCTTCCAGCAGGCCAATCCGGGCCTGCCGGCCAACGGGATCACGACCACGGCGGCCAATCGCGTCCTCACCGAGGTGCGCTTCTGCGTCACCAAGACCGGGACGTTCCGCGCCTGCACCTGACGGACCGAGGGACGCGCGCCGAACCCGTTCGACGCGCGCCTCAAAATACAACCCAGGATTTCTAAATCTCAATCAAATGATGATCTATAGTTGAATATATAAGGCGACACAGCCTAGGCGATAAATCGCCTACAGAAACGTGGGGAGTTCTGATGGCGGGACGCGAAAAACAGCCTTTGACGGGCGCGCCGGTCAAGGCGCACGCGACGGGCAAGACCCATCGCCTCCTCGCCGCCACGCCCATGGCGCTGGAGGTCATGACGGCCGCCGCGCCATCGCCGTCCGTCACCCCCTCGGCCGAAACCCTTGATGCGTTCGTCCGCGCCAGCGTCATCCTGACCGGCCTCACCGAGGTGGAGCTGTGGGGCACGGGCCTGGTCCCGGCGCGCTACGCCTTCGTCCAGCAAATCGCCGGCGCCCTGGTCGATCAGCTACTGGCGGCTTTCCCGGCGGATGGGTCGCCCGACCAACAGGCGACGAAGGTCCTCGGGGACCCGACTTTGGGTCCGCTGGCCCGCCAGGTGATGAAGTTCTGGTACCTGGGCGAATGGAGCGACGCCAAGGGCGAGAACGCGATCATCCCCTCGCCCGCCTCCTATCGCGAAGGCCTGGTCTGGCAGGTCATCGGCGCGCACCCGCAGGGCGCCAAGGCCCAGGGCTTCGGCGCCTGGGCCCTGCCACCGATCGAAGTCAGCGGCTGAACGGTCGCGGCCCGCGCGCCGCCGACGATCCTTTTGAGACGCGAAGATCTTGCAGACAGGGGTGGGGCCCATGCGATTCATCGAGGCGGAAGACGCGGCCAGCCGCGAATATGACGTCGTCATCGTCGGCGGCGGCATATCCGGCGCGATCATGGCCCGCCGACTTGGCGAGGCGGGCTTCCAGACCCTGGTGCTGGAGGCCGGCACGGGCGAAGGCGCGACCTACGAGGGCTATCTCGGCTATCTCGACACCTTCCTCGGCGCGACGATCAAGCACCCGGAGTCGCCCTACCCGTCCAATCCCAACGCGCCCGAGCCGACGGTGCTGGACGTCAACCCGATCGTGCCGCCAACCCCGGACACCGACGGCGCCTTCGTCCAGTACGGCCCCCAGCCCTATCGCAGCACCTATACCCGCTATCTGGGCGGCACGTCGCTGCACTGGCTGGGCACGACCATCCGCATGCTGCCGGAGGACTTCGAGCTGGAGAGCCGGTACGGCGTCGGCAAGGACTGGCCGATCTCGTACGAGGACCTGAAGCCCTACTACGCCCAGGCCGAGAACGAGTTGGGCGTCGCCGCCGACGTCGAGGAACAGACCTATCTGGGGGTCACCTTCGAGCCCGGCTACGTCTATCCGATGCACGCCCTGCCGGCGAGCTACAGCGACCGCCAGATCGCCGCCTCGGTCGACGGCATGCGCATCGATCTGGGCGACGAGCTGCGCCAGATCCGGGTGCGCGGCACGCCGGTGGCCCGCAACAGCACGCCGAACCCGGCCTATCGCGGCGGCCACACCTACGAAATCCATGGCGCGGTCGGCGCGCCCGGGATCGGCGGGCGCTGCATGGGCAATTCGGCCTGCGTGCCGATCTGCCCGATCCAGGCCAAGTACAACGCCCTGCGCACCCTGGACCGCGCCGATCCCGACAAGGTCGCCATCGTCCGCCAGGCCGTGGCCTCGCGAGTGCTGCTGGACCACGACGGAAACAAGGTCACCGGGGTCGAGTTCAAGGTCTACGCCAGTCCCGACAACCCCCAGTGCAAGCCGTTCACCGCGCGCGGCAAGATCATCGTCCTGGCCACCCACACGGTGAACAACGCCGTGCTGCTGCTGGCCTCCGGCGCCTGCAAGAGCAGCGGCATGGTCGGCCGCAACCTGATGGACCACCCGGAGCTCCTGACCTGGGGCCTGGCCGACCGCGCCCTGTGGCCCCTGCGCGGACCGCTGGCCACCTCGGGCATCGAGGAGATGCGGGCCGGCCCGCAACGCGCCGAGCGCGCCAGCTTCCGCATGGAGATGGGCAACGAGGGCTGGTTGTGGCCAGCCAACGCGCCCGAAGCCAACGTCCATAAGCTGATCGACGAGCAAGGCCTCCATGGCGCCAAGCTTCGGGCGCGGCTGCGCGACGAGATCAGCCGCCAGTTCCGTTTCGGCTCGCTGGTCGAGCAACTGCCGAACCCGGAGAACACCATCACCATCGATCCCAAATGGGTCGACGCCCTGGGCAATCCGCGCCCGATCATCAACTACACGGTCGATGACTACACGCGAGCGGGCTTCGCCGCGGCGTTCAAGGCCTCGCAGCAGATCTTCGAGCGGGCGGGCATCGACGACGCCTCGGCCTACGGCGCCGACAACCCGGGCTACTTCAAGTACGAAGGCCGCGACTACGCCTATGTCGGCGCTGGCCACTTCGCCGGCTCGCACCGGATGGGCGACGATCCGCTGACCTCGGTGGTCGATCGTCGCCAGCGGACCTGGGACCATCCCAACCTCTATCTGGTCGGCTGCGGCAACATGGTGACCATGGGGACCGCAAACCCCACCCTGACCATGTCGGCCCTGACTTGCTGGGCGGCCGACAACGTCATCGAAGACCTGCGCGCCGGCGTCGCCGCATGACCCCCGTCGCCGCGCAACAGGTCGAAGGCCGTCTCTACGATGTCGTCATCGTCGGGGGCGGATTCGTCGGCGCGGTCATCGCCGATGCGCTGACGGGCTCGGGCCTGACGGTGCTGGTCATCGAGGCCGGCGAAGGTCGGCTCGACGACTTCACCCAGCATCTTGGCTATCTCGACACCTTCATGGCGGCGACGATCAAGATCCCGCAGTCGCCGTTCCCGACCAGCCTCAACGCGCCCCAGCCGCTGGAGACAGAGTTCGGCGTGATCCCACCGGGCGGCCTCGACAAGGGCTACTTCGTCCAGCTGGGGCCCCGCCCGTTCGGCAGCACCTATACCAAGCGCCTCGGCGGCACGACGCTGCACTGGTTCGGCAGCTGCCCGCGCATGCTGCCCGAGGACTTTCAAATGCAGTCGCGCTTCGAGCGCGGCGTCGACTGGCCGATCAGCTACGATGACCTGATGCCCTACTATACCCGCGCCGAACGGGTGGTGGGCGTCTCGGCCGACGTCGCCGACCAGACCTTCCATGGCATCCGCTTCGAGCCCGGCTTCGGCTATCCGATGAAGCGGATCCCGCCCAGCTGGTTGGACAACTGGATCGCCCAGCGCCTGGCCGGCATGGTCGAGGACACCGCCGACGGGCCGGTCATTCCGACCGTCAACAGCATCCCGCAGGCCCGCAACAGCCTCGCCAACCCGGACTATGACGGCGGTCGCGGCTACCAGCCCGTCGGCGCGGACGGCAATGGCGCAACAGGCGAGCGCTGCATGGGCAACGCCAACTGCCTGCCGATCTGTCCGATCCAGGCGCGGTTCAACGCCCTCAAGCTGCTGTCGCGCGCCAAGGGCGATCTCCTGACCCAGGCGGTGGCGTCGAAGCTGGAGATCGACCCGGTCTCGGGCCGGATCACCGCCGTGAACTGCAAGGTCTGGCATAGCGACGCCAGCCCCGAACACCTTGATGTCCGAGTGACCGGCAAGCTGACGGTCCTGGCCGCCAACGCCATCGAGAACGCCGTGCTGCTGCAGGCCTCCGGCGCCTGCGCGACCAGCGACATGGTCGGCCGCAACCTGATGGACCACCCGGCGATCCTGAACTGGGGCATGGCCCCGCGCGCGACTGGCGCGTTCCGGGGGCCAGGCCTGACCTCGGTGATCCCGACCTATCGCGGCGGCGCCTTCCGCAAGGACCGGGCCGGCCACGTGGTGGAGATCGGCAACTGGGGCTGGAGCTGGCCCTTCGACGAGCCCTCGCGCACCACCCAGGCCCTGGTCGACGACGAGAACCTGCACGGCGCGGACCTGCGCGCGGCGCTGGGCGACCGCATCGCGCGTCAGGTCCGCTTCGACATGATGACCGAGCAACTGCCCGATCCGTCCAACCGCGTGACCATCGACCCGGCCAAGCGCGACCGCATGGGCAACTACCGGCCGGTCATCCGCTACGATGTCGATGACTATACGCGCGACGGACTGGTCGCCGGCCGCCGCTTCGCCAAGCGGGTCTTCGACAAGATCGGCGTCGTCGACCGCACGAAGGACGACCCAGGCAGCCCCGGCTATTTCGAGCGGGACGGCGAGCCGTTCTCCTGGGCCGGCGTCGGCCACATCGCCGGAACCCATGTGATGGGGACCTCGGCCAAGACCTCCGTCGTCGACCGCCTGCAACGCGCCTGGGACCACGACAACCTGTTCGTGGTCGGCTGCGGCAGCATGCCGACGCTGGGGACCTCTAACCCTTCGATCACCATGACGGCCATGGCCCTCATGACCGCCGACCATATCCGCAGCGGGAGCGCGCGATGACCGACACCCTGGCGCCCAGAGCCCTGACCGGGCTCCTGCAAGCTCAGACCAAGCTCGAGACCAAGGGTTATGTGCAGCTGGAGGTCAGCGGTGACCTGCGGCGCGAGATGGAGGAGCTGCACCGGCTGCTCCAGGCGGCCCTGGTCATCGAGCACGCCACCATCCCTGTCTACCTGACCATGCTCTATACGGTGGACGCCACGACGCCCGCCTGGCGCACGCCCGAGTGCCTGCGCAGCGTGGTGGTCGAGGAGATGCTGCACCTGGCCCTGGTGGCCAACGTGCTGAACGCCCTGGGCGGACGCCCCGACCTCGACAGCCCGGACTTCATCCCGAAATACCCGTGCCGCCTGCCCTACGACGTCGACAGCATGACGCTGCACCTCTTCCCGTTCAGCCAGCGCGGCGTCGAGCAGGCCCGCGATATCGAACGCTCGGGCCGCGTCCGCGCCGAGGCGGTGCTGCGGGCCACGCCGCGCGGCATGACCATCGGCGAGTACTATGCCTATCTGGAATCGCGCCTGCGGGCGGTCGTGCGCCGGCATGGCGAGGAGAACGTCTTCGTCGGCGACCCGCGCCGGCAGGTCTCGGCGGCGCACTACTATTATGACGGCGGCGGCGACATCGTCGCGGTCCACGACCTGGAGACGGCGGTCAAGGCGCTGCAGCTGATCCGCGACCAGGGCGAAGGCGCCCATATGGGCATCTGGTCCGGCAGCAGCGCCACGCTGGAAGGCAAGCCGGAGATCGCCCACTTCTTCCGCTTCGACGAACTCCTGAAGGGCCGCCAGTACCGCGAGGGCGACACCATCGAGTCCGGCCCGACCGGCGAGCCGCTGGAGGTGCCCTGGGACAGCGCCCGCCCGACCGCGCCGGGGACCAAGCTGGCCGACTATCCGCAAGGCAGCGCGATCCGCGCCACCATCGAGGCCTTCAACCGCAACTACTGCGACATGCTGCGGCTCCTGGAACAGGCCTTCGACGGCGATCCGGACCTGCTGGTCGATGGCGTCATCCGCATGTGCTCGATGCGCGACAGCTTCCTGCAGATCACCCGCAACCCGTTCCCAGGTCGGCCAGGCGTCTTCGCGGCGCCGACCTTCGAATATGTCGGCCAGACGCAGCCGAAGCCGCAACCAAAGCCCGTCACGCCGCCGAAACCCGCGCCCGTGACACCGTCAGCCGTCGATCCGAACCTGCAGACCGTGAACCGCCTGCAGGACGCCTACGGCCGCGGCGACCTCAACGCCGCCCTGGCCTGCATGTCGCCCGACATCGTCTGGGACATCAGCGGCCCGCCGCAGGTGCCCTATGCCGGCGTCTTCTACGGCCATGCCGGCTTCTCGGACTTCTGGCGGCTGCTGGGCGAGACTTTGCAGATCGCCCGCGCCGGCTTCCAGCACGTGCTGACCGACGGCGAGCGGGTCGTCGGCCTGGGCGGCGAACAGGGCGTCATCAAGGCCACCGGCGTCCCATACCACTACGACTGGGCGGTCTCGCACGAGTTCGACGCCGACCACCTGATCACCCGCATGCGCCAGTACTACGACCCCGACCGGGTCCGCGCCGCCCTGGCGCGCCCGGCGGCGTCCTCGGCTCCCAATCCTTCCGGAGGTTCCACCATGACGCCCCAGACCCAAACGGTCGGCCAGCCGCTGCCCGAGATCCCCCAGTCGTTCACCCTGCCCTTCTATTACGCCTCGCTGAGCAATGTGGACGTCTACTACCTGGTGCCGCCCGAGCGCGTGGCGCCCTATCTGGACGGCACGGGCCTGACCGCCGCGCTGTTCGAGGGCCAGGCCGTCGTCAGCTACAACTTCCAGCTCTACACCGGCCACTTCTCGGCGGGCGTCAACGCGCCGGTGTCGTCCTGGTACGGCTCGGGCGCGGGCATCACCCAGGAGCTGGAGCTGAACATCGTGGTCTATCCGACCGCGCGCGCCGGCCAGGTCGCCCAGGTCGACTTCCAGCAGTTTATCCTCGGCGACGAGCAGTCCAAGCTCCTGGGCAACCACCGCGTCTTCGTGCCCTGCGACGCCGACATCGCCATCTCGGCCGGCGAGACCCTGTTCGGCGAGCCGAAGTTCAAGACCAGCTTCAAGGTCAACCTGCCGTCCTATAATCCCGGCCGCGCCCCGACGGGTCCCTACGTCCCCGAGTGGGTCGAGACCTGGGGCTTCCAGGTCGACGATCCCGACAACGCCAATCAGGCGATCATGACCTGCGTCGTCGATCTGACCGGCCTGACCAAGGTCCCCGGCAACGGCTCGCCGATCACCGAATACGGCAAGTTCCAGGACCAGCTGATCGGCTGCCGCTGGAACATCCTGCAGCCGATGGACACCTGCTTCCTGACCGCCGACCAGGCCAGCCGCGTGAACCTGACCCTGGGCGAAAGCGTCCACCCGATGCGCGCCGCCGTCGCCGCCCTGGTCGGCGACAGCCAGCCCCGCGCCGTGCGCACCTTCCTGTCGGCTCCCGCCGCGATCCAGAGCCGGGCCTATTATCCATGAGCCAGGCCAAGACCGCGGAACCCGCCAATCCCGCGTCGGCCGGCCCGACCTTCGGCGAGATGGACAAGCTCTATTTCAAGCGCCAGTCCGACGTCGCCGACCAGACCTTCGACCACATCGTGGTCGGCGCCGGAGCCTATGGGACCAGCTTCGCCCATCGCATCCTGGAGCTGGATCGCACGGCGCGGGTGCTGCTGATCGACAAGGGCGTATTCCTGATCCCGGACCACATCCAGAACCTGCCGCCGACCTATATCGACCTGAACATCAACACCGGCATCCGACCCTGGCGACTGGTCGGCTCGCCCAACTTCATGCCGCAGATCCCGTTTGTCGGCGGCCGGGCGCTGTACTGGAACGCCTGGACGCCGCAGCCGGACGAGACCGAAATGCCGGACTGGCCGCAAGCGGCCGTCGATGGCCTGAAGAAGCACTGGTACGACGCCGGGGCCTTCATGGGCCGGCGCTACTCGCTGTCGATCCCCGGCAACCGCAACGAGGCCCTGACCGAGGTCATGCGCCAGCGGCTGTTCGCGGGCCTCGGCGACATCGACGCCGCCACGCCCCAGGGCGATCCCCGGGCGCTGGACTCGGCCATGGCCACCGGCCAAGCGGTGGCGGCCGACGACTGGGCCAAGTTCTCGCCGATCTCGGTGCTGGTCGCCGACCTCCAGGCCCACCCCGACCGGCTCGAGGTCGCGGTCGGGGCCGAGGTGACAAGCTTCGAACTCGACGGCGACAAGGTCGTGCGACTGCAGACGACGCAGGGCCCGATCGAGACGCGCGGCGCCAAGATCATCCTGGCCTGCAACACGCTGGAGGCCGGTTTCATCGGCGCGCGCTCGCTGCCCGACAATCCGCTGATCGGCAAGAACCTGTGCGGACACATCCGCTCATGGCTGGCCGTGCGGGTTCCCGCCGCCAGCACACCGGGCCTGACCGACGGCCTGCAGGTCTGCGGCTACTACCTGCCAGGCCGTGGGCGCACCGGGCGGCTGATGCACACCCACATCACCGTCACCCACAACCCGACGCCGGCGGCCTCGGCCGACACCCTGTACCGCGTGCTGCCCGACGCCTCGACGGCCTCGGCGGTGGCGGCCTACCAGGACCCGACCAAGGTGGTGATCATGCTCCACACCATGGGCGAGTTTCTGGGCGCGCCGAACGCGGAGTCCTGGAACTTCGCCGGGTCCGATCCCGACGGCGGCAACCTGATCCAGGTCGAGATGCAGCCCGAAGACTCTGATTTCTGGGAAGAAGTCGATACCGCCACCTTCCAGATCGGCGAGGTGCTGGCGGGCGGCGAACCGGTCGAATACCAGCAGAACGACGGCAGCTGGGCCCTGACCCCGCCGGACTCGATCCGCAATTCGGGCCTGGTCCACGAGTCCGGCACCCTGTGGATGGGTGAGGATCCGGCCACCTCGGTCACCGACCTGACCGGCCGGGTGCACGGCGTGGCCAATCTCTATGGCCTGGGCAGCATGCTGTTCCCGCGCGTCGGTTCGTTCAATCCCACCCTGACCGGCGTCGCCCAGTCGTTCGCCCTGGCCGCCCTCTTCAGCAAGACCTGACCATGACCGCCAAGCCCTCGCCCGGCATCGACCGGGCCGCCATCCCGCGCTCTTACCGCGACTACCTGGCCCAGTTGGAGGCGATGGGCGAGGCCGTGGCGATCGACGACGAGGTCGACTGGGAGCTCGAGATCGGGGCCATCCTGCGCTACGCCGCCGAGACCCGCGCCCCGATGCCGATCTTCAACAAGGTCAAGGACGCGCCGGGTTTCCGCGCCGCCGAATATGGCCCGACCTTGAGCAGCACGCCGGGCGTCGCCTGGCGGCGGCTGGCCATGCTGATGGGCCTGCCGCACGACTTCACGCCGGCTCGGATGCAGCCGCACTATCTGGCCGCGCGCAGCGAACCGCCGCATCCGCCCGTGATCATCGAGGCCAAGGACGCCCCCTGCAAAGAGAACAGCTGGACGGGCGACGAGATCGACCTGACCCGCCTCCCCGCGCCGCTGCTGCACGACGGCGACCTGGGCCGCTACATCCAGACGGCCGGGGCCATCACCGTGCGCACGCCGTGCGGCAAGTGGACCAACTGGTCGCTCAGCCGCGGCATGGTCGTCGACAAGAACACCATGACCGGCCTGTGGCTGCCCTTCCAGCACAACGGCATGATCTACAACATGTGGAAGGCGCAGGGTCGCGACTGTCCGTTCGCCATCGCCCTGGGCGTGCCGCCAGCGGCCATGACCACCCTGTCGGCCGCCCCGCCGGACTGGAAGGACGAATACGACTACGCCAGCGCCCTGCTGGGCGAAGGCATCGAGATGGTGAAGTGCGAGACCAGCGAAATCCTGGTTCCGGCCCACAGCGAGATCATCATCGAGGGCGTCGTCTCGGCCACCGAGAAGAGCATCGAGGGTCCGTTCGGCGAATATCCCGGCTATCTGGGCGACACCTCGGGCCCGCAGCCGACCGCCCATATCGTCGCCGTCACCTTTCGCGACAACGCCATCCTGCCGATCTGCAGCCCGGGCATGCCCGTGGATTCCTGCCTGGTGAACAGCAGCTTCTTCATGGCCGGCGACGCCGTGGTCGTGCTGCAGGAAGCCGGCCTGCCGGTGATCGACGGCATGTACCTGGCCGAGTCCGCCGGCCACTGGTTCGTGATCCGCGTTCGCGACGACTGGCACCACCTGACCGGCTACACGGTCGCCGAATTCATCGGCAAGATCGCCGAGGCCTATTTCACCAGCCACTGCGCCCACGGCTGCTCGACCATGATCATCGTCGGCGAGGATATCCCGCCCGACGACGCCATGAAGGTGATGTGGGCCTTCGCCACCCGCAACAACCCGGAACAGGGCGTCTTCCACTTCCCGCAATACAAGTCGGACGGCTCGGGCCTGCAGATCTATCTGGATGTCGCCACCAAGCAGGCCGGACGTGGCGACCTCGTCGCCTACAGCTGCCTGCAGATCCAGGAGAAGGTGAACCATCCGCTGGAGCCGGTGCTGTCGTTCGAGGAGAACTATCCGGTCCCCTTGCAGAACCAGATCAAGGCCAAGTGGGCCGACTGGGGCTTCACGAAACCCTAGACGCGTTGCGCGCCGCCAGCCCAGCGTCGCGCAGCCGGTCGCGAATGAACAGGCCGGCGGACACGGCGGGGGTCGGGGCCAGCACGGCGTCCAGCGTGTGCTGGCCCAGGCCCGTCAGCGACATCGCCTGGCTGGACAGCGCGTCGAACACCTTCTCGCCCAACTGCCGCTCCAGATAGCCGACATAGTTCTCGCCGCGACGCCGGCGCAGGTCGGCGGCCACCGCCTTCAGGCTGGGCATGCGCTGGGTCACCAGCGACACGGCCAGCGTCGCGCGGGCGCTCTGGATGGAGGTCAGGTAGAATTCCGGCATCGCGTCGGCCGCGATCGTGCCGGAGGCGCTGCGCACACGGGCGACGACGTCGTCCAGCCCGGCTCGCAACAGGTCCTCCTGCCGGGGGAAGTGATAGGCCAGGGTCGAGTTGGCTAGGCCCGCGCGGGCGGCGATGGCCCGGTGGGTCACCGCGTCGGCGCCCTCGGCGATGATCAGCTCGGAAATGTAGCCCACCGCCCCGGCCTGCCACTCGGTCATCGGCGCATTTTCAGGCTGATCGTCGAGCAGCTCGCCCAGCGCCGCGCTGAAGATGGCGAACTCGCGCAGGTCGCGCGCCCCATCGGCCGGGACCAGCCCGCAGCACAGGCGGCGCAGGTTCAACCGGCGCAGCCAGCGATAGGCGGCCACGTCGCCCAGGGCCAGGCCATAGCCCGCCTCGCCGACGCTGTAGGCGTGCAGGATTTCGCCTGCTTCGGCCAGGTCCAGTCCTTGGGTCGCATCGGTCCAGAAGGCCAGGCGCCGCGTCGACCAGGCCGCGACGCTGGCGGCGATCTCCGGCCGCGTGGCGGCGGCCAGCAGCAATTCGCAATAGAACCGCGCGCGGGCGGCTTCGGGACCAGCCAGGTCGGACATCACCGCCTCGGCGATCTCGACCATCTTCGCGCCGTCCCGCACGTCCATCGCCCGGATGCGCGCCAGCCAGCCGTCGAGGAAGACGCCCTCCTCCGCCACCGCCGCCTCGACCAGCAGCGCCAGCAGTTCGTCCTTGCTGCCATACCGGCGGATCAAGGCCGGCGCCGTCGTGCCCAGCTGCTCGGCCAGGGGCCGCAGGCTCAGTCCCTTCAGCCCATAGGCGTCGACCAGCCGCAGGGCCGCTTGGAGAACCGGCTGCAGGTCGGCGGGCTTGCTGTCCATGGCGTCACTCAGGCGTCGATAGAGCGTCGCACAATAGTTTCGAGAATAGCATTATCTACTGAAAAGATAGATGACTAAGTCCGTACAATCGTACCAAGACTGTCACACATCGACGCTAGGCAATTCGCCCTTCGATTCAAGGCTGATCGGGTCGCCGCCCCTCTCGACTACCAGCCCCGCAAGGCCGGTGTCCACAGAGAGGCGGCGCCAGTGAGGATCAGGCGTCGCGCCAGCCGCCGCCCAGCGCCCGGAATGAGCGCACCGCCGCGCGGGCGGCCTCGGTATCGGCCTGGGCGCGGGCGTCGCGGGCCGCCAGCAGACGGGCGTCGGCGTCCAGCACCTCGATCAGGCTGACAGCGCCGGCCTTGTAGGCCAGTTCGGACGCCGAGCGGGCCTTGGACAACGACTGCTCGCCGCCGACCAGGATCCGCGCCTCGTCCTCGCGCTTGACCAGGCTGGAGAAGGCGTCCTCGACATCGGCCGTGGCCCGCAGCACCGACTGCTGGTAGGCGGCCAGGCTCTCGGCGTTACGGCCCTTGGCGGCCTTGATCTCGGCATTGACCCGGCCGAAGTCGAACAGGCGCCAGCGCAGGCCCAAGACGCCCTGGGCCTGGTTGGCCGAGCCCGTGAACAAGGAGCCAGTGGCCGTCGAGGCCGTGCCAACCAGGCCGGTCAGCGAGAACTTCGGATAGTATTCCGAGACCGCCGCGCCGATCGCGGCGTTCGAGGCCTTCAGCCGCCACTCGGCGACCGCCAGGTCGGGGCGGCGGCGGATCAGGTCGGCCGGACCGACCGCTTCGGTGATGGCCGGGGCCTGCGGCACGGGCGTGGCGGCCTCAAGCTGCGCGCGGGTGGCGCCGGGCTGGGCGCCCAGCAGCACGTCCAGTGCGTTCATCGCCGCCTCGAGCCCCTCCTCCAGCACCGGCACTTGCGCACGGGTCTGGGCCAGAGCGCCCTCGGCTTGATGCAGTTGCAGCTCGGAAGCGACCTGGCGGCTCTGTTGCAGGCGCACGGTCTCGACCAGCTTGCCTTGCGTCTCGACCTGGCCCCGGGCGACGGCCAACCGCGCCTGCAGGCCTCGGATGACCAGATAGGTGTCGGCCGTCTGGGCGGCGACCGACAGGCGGGCGGCGGCGACGCCGACCCTGGCGGCCTGATAGTCGGCCACGGCCGCCTCGCGATCGCGGCGCAGGCCGCCGAAGACGTCGATCTCCCAGCCGGCGGTCACATCGGCCTCATAAAGCGAGCCGTCGCGGTCGAAGCCCGGCGCGCTGGACGCCAGGCGGCCGGTGGGCGTCTGGGTCGAGAGGTGGGCGCGGGCCGCGCTGGCCTGCACGCCGCCGGACGGCAGCAACGCGGCGGTGGCCGCCGACAGTCCGGCCCGCGCCTGGGTCACCCGGGCGGTGGCTTGGGCCAAGTCGAGGTTCTGAGCCAGGGCGCGATCGACCAGACCGTCGAGCACCGGATCGTTGAAGCCCTTCCACCAGGCCGCCTGATCGATGGGCGCGGGCGGCGCGGCGCGCTGGGCCACGGCGTTCGCGCCGATGAAGGTCCCGGAGACCGCCGACGGCGGCGCGACATAGTTGGGACCCACGGCGCAAGCGCCGAGGGTGACGCCGGCGAGGGCCAGCAGAGCCAAGCTCGAAACCGATCGCATCGCGACCTCCTCGTGATTTATAGTGACCATATGCTAATACGGTCACTCGTTGTCAATCACGACCCTCGATGCTACTTACTTGGGCATGACCATTGACAACGCGCACCCCGAGGCCGCCGGCCAGCGCGGCCCGGCCGACCACGCCATCCGCCAGCAGATCATCGACGCCGCCGACGCCCACTTCGCGCGCTTCGGCTACGGCAAGACCACGGTCGCGGACCTGGCCAAGGCCGTCGGCTTCTCGAAGGCCTACATCTACAAGTTCTTCGAGTCCAAGCAGGCGATCGGCGAGGCGATCTGCGCCCAGTGCCTGGACAAGATCATGTCGGCCGCCTTCGCCAGCGCCGCCGAAGCGCGCACGCCGACTGAGAAGTTTCGCAAACTTTTCAGCGTTATAACGGCGAAAAGCACCGAACTCCTGTTCCAGGAGAAGCTGCTCTACGACCTGGCCGCCAACTCGGCGACCGAGAACTGGCCCTCCGCGCTGGCCTATCTCCAGCGGGTCGAAGCGGCCCTGCGCGAGATCATCCTGCTGGGCCGCGAGGCGGGCGAGTTCGAGCGCAAGACGCCGATCGACGAGACCTGCTCGGCGATCATGCTGGCCATGCAGCCGTTCATGCATCCGCTGCTGCTGGAGTTCAATCTGGACGGCCTGCCCGAGACCCAGACCATGGTCATCAACATGATCCTGCGCAGCCTCGCGCCGTAATCCCTTAGGAAAATTCGATAGTGACTAATTGACAAATTGGTCACTCGGCACGATGTGGGGGTCTCCGCTCAAGGCAGGACCCTTTTCGCCATGTCGCACCGCTTGCTCCTCGCCGCCGTCATTGGCGGCCTGACCGCGCCCCTCGCCGCCTGTGGCGGTCACGACGCCGCCGTCGATCCCCGCACCCAGCCGCCGGTCGTGCGGGTCGCCACCGCCCCCGCCGCGATCGACGGCGAGCGCCAGTTCACCGGCGTCGTCTCCGCCCGCATCGAAAGCCAGCTGGGCTTCCGCGTCCCGGGCAAGATCGTCGAGCGTCTGGTCGACACCGGCCAGACGGTGCGCCGGGGCCAGCCCCTGATGCGCATCGACGCCGCCGACTACGCCCTGGCCCAGGCCGCCCAGGACCAGACCGTGGCCGCCGCCAAGGCCCGCGCCGTCCAGGCCGAGGCCGACGAAGCCCGCTACCGCGACCTGGTGGGGGCCGGCGCGGTGTCGGGCTCGACCTACGACCAGATCAAGGCCGCCGCCCTCGCCGCCCGCGCCCAGCTACAGGCCGCCGAGGCCCAGGCCCGGGTGTCGCGCAACGCCGCCGGCTACGCCGTGCTGGTCGCCGACAGCGACGGCGTGGTGGTCGAGACCCTGGGCGAGCCCGGCCAGGTGGTCGCCGCCGGCCAGACCGTCGTGCGACTGGCCCATGCCGGTCCGCGCGAGGCGACGATCGCCCTGCCCGAGACCCTGCGCCCCGCCGTCGGCTCGACCGCCACGGCTTCGGTGTTCGGCAACGCCACCGCCGCCTCCGCCCGCCTGCGCCAGCTCTCCGACGCCGCCGATCCCCGCACCCGCACCTTCGAGGCGCGCTACGTCCTGGACGGCGCCCTGGCCTCGGCGCCGCTGGGCGCGACGGTGAGCATCGCCCTGCCTGGCGCCAACAAGACCGGCGGCCGCGCCGTCCCTCTCGGCGCCCTCTATGACTCCGGCAAGGGCCCGGGGGTGTGGATCGTCGACGCCAAGACCTCGACGGTCAGCTGGCGCGCCGTGCAGCTGGCCGCCGTCGGCGAGGAGACCGCCACGGTCACCGCCGGCCTCGCCGCCGGCGAACGCTTCGTGGCCCTGGGCGCGCACATGCTGCACCAGGGCGAACGCGTCAGCCTGCAGGCCGGAGCCGCGCAATGAGCTTCAACCTCTCCGCCCTGGCGGTGCGCGAGCGCGCCGTCACCCTGTTCCTGATCATCGCCGTCGTGCTGGCCGGGACCTTCGCCTTCTTCAAGCTGGGCCGGGCCGAGGACCCCAGCTTCACTATCAAGGTGATGACCGTGGTCACCGCCTGGCCGGGCGCCACCGCCCAGGAGATGCAGGATCAGGTAGCCGAGCCGCTGGAAAAGCGCCTGCAGGAACTGAAGTGGTACGACCGCGCCGAGACCTTCACCCGTCCGGGCCTGGCCTTCACCACCCTGACCCTGAAGGATCCGATCCCGCCCAAGGAGGTGCAGGAGCAGTTCTACCAGGCCCGCAAGAAGCTGGGCGACGAGGCCGCCAACCTGCCGCGCGGCGTGCTGGGCCCGTTCATCAACGACGAATATGGCGACGTCACCTTCGCGCTCTACGCGCTGAAGGCCAAGGGCGAGCCGCACCGCCAACTGGTGCGCCAGGCCGAGACCCTGCGCCAGCGCCTGCTGCACGTGCCGGGCGTCAAGAAGGTCAACATCATCGGCGAGCGCCCCGAGCGCATCTTCGTCGAGTTCTCGCAGGATCGCCTGTCCAACCTAGGCGTCAGCCCGCGCGAGATCTTCGCCGCCTTGAACGAGCGTAACCTGGTCACGCCGGCCGGCTCGATCGAGACCAACGGCCCGCAGGTGCAGATGCGCCTGGATGGCGCGCTGGACGACCTGCAGACCATCAAGGACACGCCGATCGTGGTCGGCGGCAAGACCCTGAAGCTGTCCGACCTGGCCGAGGTCAAGCGCGGCTACGAGGACCCCGCGACCTTCTTCATCCGCAACGGCGGCGAGCCGGCCCTGGAGCTCGGGGTGGTGATGAAGGAGCGCTACAACGGCCTGCAGTTGGGCAAGGACCTGGAGAAGGAAGCCAAGGCCATCGCCGGCGAGCTGCCGCTGGGCCTGACCTTCGCCAAGGTCACCGACCAGGCGGTGAACATCACCGAGGCCTATGACGAGTTCATGCTGAAGTTCTTCGTGGCATTGGCGGTCGTGATCGCCGTCAGCCTGCTGAGCCTGGGCTTCCGCGTCGGGGTCGTCGTGGCCCTGGCCGTGCCCCTGACCCTGGCGGCGGTGTTCGTGATCATGCTGGCCACCGGCCGCGACTTCGACCGCATCACCCTGGGCGCGCTGATCCTGTCGCTGGGCCTGCTGGTCGACGACGCCATCATCATCATCGAGACCATCGTGGTGAAGATGGAGGAAGGCCGCGACCGCATCTTCGCCTCGACCTATGCCTGGGGCCACACGGCCGCGCCGATGCTGGCCGGCACCCTGGTGACGATCATCGGCCTGATGCCGGTGGGCTTCGCCAAGTCCAGCGCCGGCGAATATGCCGGCAACATCTTCTGGGTCGTGGCCTTCGCCCTGATCACCTCGTGGTTCGTGGCGGTGATCTTCACCCCCTATCTGGGCGTGGTGCTGCTGCCGAAGATCAAGCCCGTCAAGGGCGGCCACGCGGCCATCTACGACACCCCGCGCTATCGCCAGTTCCGCGGCCTGATCGGCTGGACCGTCGCCAACCGGCTGAAGGTGGTGCTGGGCGTGGCGGCGGCGCTGGTCGTGTCCTTCGTGATGATGGGCATGGTCAAGCAGCAGTTCTTCCCGATCTCCGACCGTCCCGAGGTGCTGATCGAGGTGCAGACGCCCGAGGGCTCCAGCATCGAGACCACCAGCCAGGCGACGGCCAAGGTCGAGGCGTGGCTGGGCAAGCAGCCGGAGGCCAAGATCGTCACCAGCTATATCGGCCAGGGCGCGCCGCGCTTCTTCCTGGCCATGTCGCCCGAGCTGCCCGATCCGTCCTTCGCCAAGATCGTGGTGCTGACCGGCAACGAGAAGGCGCGCGACACCCTCAAGAACCGCGTCCGCCAGTTCGCCCAGCAGGGTTCGGTCGCGGGCGCCCGCATCCGCGCCACCCAGATCGTCTTCGGCCCGCCCTCGCCCTGGCCCGTGGCCTTCCGCGTCATGGGTCCCGACCAGGCCAAGGTGCGCGAGATCGCCGAGCAGGTCCGGGGCGTCATGCAGGCCAACACGTCCCTGCGCCAGGTCAACACCGACTGGGGCGAGCGCGTGCCGAGCATCCACTTCGTGCTCGACCAGGACCGCCTGCGCGCCATGGGCCTGTCCAGCCACGACGCGTCCGAGCAGCTGCAATTCCTGCTGACCGGCGCGCCCGTGACCCAGGTCCGCGAGGACATCCGCACCGTCGAGGTGATCGCCCGCACCAGCGGCGCCAACCGCCTGGACCCGGCCAAGCTGGGCGCCTTCACCCTGCTGGGCTCGGAAGGCCAGCGCGTGCCGCTCGACCAGATCGGCAAGGCCGAGATCCGCATGGAGGATCCTATCCTGCGCCGCCGCGACCGCCTGCCGACGATCACCGTCCGCGCCGACGTCGGGGCCGAGTTCCAGCCGCCCGCCGCCTCGGCCGAGGTGATCAAGGCGCTGGCCCCGATCCAGGCCAAGCTGCCGGCCGGCTACCGCATCGAGGCCGGCGCCGACATCGAGGAAGCCGGCAAGGCCAATGCGGCCCTAGCGGCGGTCTTCCCGCTGATGTTCATCCTGATGATGATCGTGATCATCTTCCAGGTGCGCTCGCTGTCGGCGATGTGGATGGTGCTGCTGACCGCGCCGCTGGCCCTGGTCGGGGTGGTGCCGACGCTGCTGATCTTCCACCAGCCGTTCGGCTTCAACGCCATCCTGGGCCTGATCGGCCTGGCCGGGATCATCATGCGCAACGGCCTGATCCTGATCGGCCAGATCCACACCAACGAGAAGGACGGCCTGGACCCGTTCCACGCCGTGGTCGAGGCCACGGTCCAGCGGGCCCGGCCGGTGATCCTGACCGCCCTAGCGGCGGTGCTGGCCTTCGTGCCGCTGACCTTCTCGGTGTTCTGGTCGTCGCTGGCCTACACCCTGATCGGCGGCACGATCGGCGGCACGGTGCTGACCCTGGTGTTCCTGCCGGCGCTGTACGCCCTGTGGTTCAAGATCCGCGAGGGGTCGACGACCGACGCCTCCGCGCCCCCGGCCCTGGACGCCGTTCCGGTCTAGGGCCCGTCGTCCCCGGCGCCGCCCTCCCGCGCCGGGGACGACCTCCATGCGAGACGCGTCATGACCGAACCGAGCCCCTGCATCTCGACCCGTGAGCGCTTGATCACAGCGGCGACCGCCCTCTTCCATCGCGCCGGCGTCCACGCCACCTCGGTCGACGAGATCGCCGCGACGGCCGGCGTCACCAAGCCCACGCTCTATCGCCACTTCCCCGGCAAGGAGGACGTGCTGGTCGCGTGCCTGGAGGCGGAAGGACTGGCGCGGCGCCAAGCGTTGGCGTCGGCGGTCGAGGCGGCCAAAGGGCCCGCCGCGCGTATCCGCGCCATTGGACATCACTACGCCCGAGACCTCGGCGACGCGCCGGATCGTGGGTTGCTGGCCCTGAGCGTGGCCGTGGAATTCCCGGAGGCCGACGGCCGCGTCCGGATGGCGATCCGGGCGCAGGCCCAGGCCCTACAGGACCAGCTGGCGGCCCTGATCGTCCCGGACCAGCCGCAAGCGGCCGGTCCGGTGGCTCAACAACTGATCCTGGCCATCTGCGGGGCCAGCGCCGGAGTCCGGGCGCTGGGTCCGATCGCCGCCGACGGCCTGGCCGGCTGCGTCGAGGCCATCATCGCCAGCGCCGATCTTCCCGCCTAGGCCTGGGCCGAAGGCGTGTTCAGGAAGCTCTTGCGGCGGCCATACAGCAGGTAGACGACCAGCCCGACCACGTTCCAGACCAGGAAGCGGCCCAAGGTCGCCGGCGGCAGGCTGATCATGAAATAGAGGCAGCCGACCACCGCCAGCGGTCCCACGACCCACACCGCCGGGCAGCGGAACAGGCGCGGCAGGTCCGGCTTGGTCACCCGCAGCACCATCACGCAGACGGCTACGCAGATGAAGGCCAGCAGGGTGCCGGCGTTCGACAGCTCGGCGATCTCGTCCAGGCGGAAGAGACCCGCCACGACGGCCACGAACGTCCCGACGATCAGGGTCAGCTTCACCGGCGTGCCGCTGCGCTCGTGTAGGCGGCTGAGGCCGTGCGGCAGCAGGCCGTCGCGCGACATCACGAAGAACACCCGCGTCTGGCCGAACATCATCACCAGGATGACGCTGGGCAGGGCGATGACCGCCGCCGCCGCGATGGCGAAGGCCGCGACCGGGTGGTCCAGGCTGCGCAGGATGAAGGCCAGCGGCTCGCCGCTGCGGGCGAAGTCGCCGAACGGCCAGGCGCCGACCGCGCAGGTCGCGACCAGCATGTAGATCAAGGTGCTGACGATCATCGAGCCGACGATGCCGATGGTCAGGTCGCGCTTGGGGTTCTTGACCTCCTCGGCCGAGGTCGAGACGGCGTCGAAGCCGAAGAAGGCGAAGAACACGATGGCGGCGGCGGCCATGACCCCGCGCGTGTGGCCGTTCACGGTCTCGGACGCGAAGCCATAGGGCATGAAGGGCGTGAAGTTCTCGGGCTTCAGCGCGGTGATGGTCAGCAGCACGAACACCGCCAGGGCCAGGATCTTGATGGCCACCAGCACGATATTGACCACGGCGCTTTCCTTGGCGCCACGGATCAGCAGGGCCGTGACGGCCACCACGATCAGCACGGCGGGCAGGTTGACGATGCCGCCGCTATGCGGTCCGGCCAGCAAGGCCGCCGGCAGGGTTATGCCGGCGCTCTTCAGCAGGCCGACCATGTAGCCGGACCAACCCACCGCCACGGCGCTACAGGTCACCGAATACTCAAGGATGAGGCTCCAGCCGACGATCCAGGCCAGCCCCTCGCCCAGCACGGCATAGGCATAGGTATAGGCGCTGCCCGCCGCCGGGACCAAGGTGGCCATCTCGGCATAGGTCAGGGCGGCGAACACGCAGAGGATGCCGCAGGCCCCGAAGGCCAGGATCACGGCGGGACCGGCGCGCTCGGCGCCGATGCCCGTCAGGGTGTAGATGCCGGTGCCGATGATCGCGCCGATGCCCAGGGCGATCAGGTGCGGCCAGCTGAGCGTGGGCTTCAGGCGGCGGTTCTCCTCGACCCGGAGCACCGCATCCAGCGCCTTGCGGCGCGTCCAAAAGCTCATGACTAAAGTCCCCTCTCGTTGTGGTCCGCGACCCCGGCCCCCTCGCCGGTCCGCGCTTTAGGAAAACGGCCGGTCGATCGCGGCCGAAGGTGTGGTGAACCAAGCCGCGCCGCTCGGCGTGACGTGGAAATGGTCTTCGAGCCGGACGCCGAACTGGTCGGGCAGCACGATCATCGGCTCGTTGGAAAAGCACATGCCGACCGCCAGCGGGGTCGTGTCGCCGCGCACCAGGTACGGGCCTTCATGGATCGAGAGGCCGATGCCGTGGCCGGTGCGATGCGGCAGGCCCGGCAGGGCGTAATCGGGGCCCAGGCCATGGCGCTGCAGCACCTCGCGCGCGACCTGGTCGATGACCTCGCAGGGCACGCCGGGCTTGACCGCCGCGAAGGCGGCCGCCTGAGCCTCGTGCTCGATCGCCCAGATGCGGCGATGCTCGGCGCTGGGCGTCCCGAAGACGTAGGTGCGGGTGATGTCGGAGTGGTAGCCGTCGATCTGGCAGCCGGTGTCGATCAGGACGAGGTCGCCGTCGGCCAGGCTCTGCTCACCCGGCACACCGTGCGGGTAGGCGCTGGCGACGCCGAACTGCACCGCGCAGAAGGTCGAGCCGTTGTCGGCCCCGCAGGCGCGATGGGCCAGGTCGATGAAGCGCTTCACCTCGCCGGTGGCGATCCCGGGCCGCAGGATCGCGGCGGCGCGGCGGTGGACGTCCAGGGTCAGGCTCTTGGCGTATTGCAGCAGGGCCAGCTCGGCCGGCGACTTGACGCCCCGGCAGCCGTCGACCACGGGCGCGGCGTTGAGGACGGTCAGGTTCGGCGCCGCTCGGCGGACGTCATCGAAGGCCTGGAAGGACAGAGCCGGATCGAAGGCCAGGGTGGTGACGCCCAGCGTCTTCAGCACCTCGGCGACCAGCCCGCCGGGCGGCTCGTCCTCCTGCCAGAGGCGGATCTCGGCCTCGAGACCCAGGCTGGCCTCCAGCGAGCCCAGCTCGAAGGCCGGGCAGACCATGATCGGGTCGCCGTCGACGGGCAGCAGCATGGCGACCAGGCGCTCGGTCGCGCCCCAGGCCACGCCGGTGAAGTAGCGGAGACTGGCGCCCGCGCCGATCAGCAGCGCCTGCGCGCCCAGGCTCCGCGTCAGGTCGCGGGCCTTGGCCAGCCGGGCCCGGCGCTCGGCGACGTCGATCGGCGCGGGCCGGCCGGGCGGCGGCGCCAGGTCGGCCAGTTGCTGTTGCGCGGTCGAGCCGCCGATGCCGGTGGTCATGCGGCCATCTCCCTGCGGCGCGCGAAACGGTCCAGGTCGAACGGCGCCAAGTCAACCTTCGCCGCGCCGCCGCCGGCCAGGGCGGTGACGATCTCGCCGGTCGTGGCCGCCAGGGTCAGGCCCAGATGCTGGTGCCCGAAGGCGTAGATCAGGTTGCCCGCACGGCGGCTGACGCCAATGGCCGGCAGGTAGTCGGGCAAGGTCGGCCGCGCGCCCATCCACTGGCTGCGCGGCTTGGCCATCGGCAGGCTCAGCTCGTCGACGTGGCGGTGCAGGCGCGCCCACTTGCGCGGATCGGCCGGGGTCTCGCGGCGGGCGAACTCGACGAAGCTGGCGGCTCGCAGGCGGTCGCCGAACCGGGTGACGATCATCGAGCGATCCTCGAAGACCATCGGCGGCAGGTCGCCCCAGGCCCCGACATCGCCTTCGATGTGGTAGCCGCGCTCGGCGACGATCGGTGCGACATGGCCCAGGCCCCGCATCAGCGCGCCGCTGCCGACGCCGGCGGCCAGCACGAGCTGTTCAGGCCGTAGGATCTCGCCGTCGTCGAGCTTCAGGATGGCGCGACCGCCATCGAGGCCCAAGGCCGAGACCTTCGCCTGCCGGATCGTCCCGCCCAGCCCCTCAAAGGCCTCGCGCAGGGTCCGCAGAGCCAGGCCCGGATCGCTGATCTGGCCGCTGTTCTCGAAGCGCAAGCCACCGGCCGGCGCGACGTTCAGGCGGCTGGCGACCTCCATCAGCTCGACGCCTTGCAGGTCGCGGATGCGCGCCTTGCCGATGTCGGCTTCGCTCCAGGCGGCCCTGCCCCTCTCGGCGCTGGCCAGGCTTTCCCAGACGACGATATGGCCATCCTCGCGCAGCAGGTCCGGCCGGCCGGCCGCTTCGACGAGGCGCCGCCAAGCCGACATTGCATCATTGAGCAGCGCGCCCAGCGCCACCTTGCCGTGTTCGAAGGCGTGCGGCGAACAGGCTTGGACATAGCGTCCGGCCCAGCCGCCCCATGTGAGGATGTCGCCGAATCTGAAGTCCAAGGCCCCGCCGCGCGGGAACCACCGCGCCGGCGCCGATTTCAGCGCCTTCATCGACGCGATCGGCTCGACCTGTTCGATGGCGATGTGGCCGGCATTGCCCCAGGACGCCGATGGCGAAGCGCCCCCCTTTGGGCCTTCGTCGATGAGCAGAACGGATGCGCCCGCGCGTCGAAGATCCAGCGCGCAGGCAAGCCCCACAACGCCTCCGCCCACAACAACCAAACTCATTGGATAGCCACCAGGCCTTTACCTCCAAATCCAATATCGTATATGGTAGACGAACATCACAGAGGTGCAAGCGGTATGAATTCGATCTCCTGGTCCGGCGTCTATCCAGCGGCGACCACTCAGTTCAATGCGGACTCGTCCATCGATTTCGAGGCGACTCAGGGCGTCCTCGACGCGCTGATCAAGGACGGCGTCCACGGTCTCATCGTGCTCGGCACCTGCGGCGAAAACAACTCGCTTGAAGCCGATGAGAAGCGCGCGGTGCTGAAAGCCGCCGTCGAAGTGGTCGCCGGGCGCGTCCCCGTTGTCGTCGGTGTCTCGGAAATGACCACCGACCGCGCCGCCAAGTTCGCCAAGGACGCCGAGGCCATCGGCGCCGACGCCCTGATGGTGCTGCCGGCCATGGTCTATGTGCCGACCGAACTGGAGCTGGAGCACCACTTCCGTACGGTCGCGGCGGCGACGAACCTGCCGATCATGCTGTACAACAACCCGCCGGCCTATCGCGTCTCGATCACGACCAAGGTGCTGGAGCGCCTGGCCGATGTGCCGAACATCGTGGCGGTCAAGGAAAGCGCGCCCGACACCCGCCGCTTCACCGACCTCAAGAACGCTTTTGGCGATCGCTACATCCTGATGGCCGGCCTGGACGACGTCGCGCTGGAAGGCCTGATCCTGGGCGCCCACGGCTGGGTCTCGGGCCTGACCAGCGCCTTCCCGCAGGAATCGGTGGCCCTGGTGGCCGCGTTCGACCGTGGCGACATGGCCGAGGCCCTGCGCATCTACCGCTGGTTCATGCCGCTGCTGCACCTCGACGCCGAACATGATCTCGTCCAGTCTATCAAGCTGGCCGAGCAGATCATGGGCCGGGGGTCGGAACGCGTCCGCGCGCCGCGCCTGCCGCTGGAAGGCGCTCGCCGCGCCGAGGTGACGGCCATGGTCGAGAAGGCCGCCGCCACCCGCCCCGTCGGCTAGCGGAACTCCCGATCAAGTTAAGGACTGGCGATCAGCCATGCGTCACATCTTCTTCTGCATTGACGGCCACACCGCCGGCAATCCCGTACGGCTGATCGTCGGCGGCGCGCCCCTCCTGAAGGGCGCGTCGATGAGCGAGCGCCGCCAGGACTTCCTGGAGCGCTTCGACTGGATCCGCACCGGCCTCATGTTCGAGCCTCGCGGCCACGACATGATGTCGGGCGGGTTCCTCTATCCCCCGACCCGCGACGACACCGAGGCGGGCATCCTGTTCGTCGAGACCAGCGGCTGCCTGCCGATGTGCGGCCACGGCACCATCGGCATGGTCACCTTCGCGCTGGAGAACGGCCTGATCACGCCGCGCGCGCCGGGCCGCCTGAAGCTTGAGGTGCCGGCCGGCGTCATCGACATCGAGTACAAGACGCAGGGCGACAAGGTCACGGCGGTAAAGATCGTCAACGTGCCCGGCTATCTGGCCGTCACCGACATCGAGATCGACGTGCCGGGCCTGGGTCCGCTGAAGCTGGACATCTCGTACGGCGGCAACTTCTACGCCATCGTCGAACCGCAGGGCGCGTACAAGGGCCTGGAGAGCTTCAGCGCCCAGGACATCCTGCACTACAGCCCCATCGTCCGTGAGCTCGTCCGCGAGAAGACCACCCCGGTCCACCCGCTGGACCCGACGATCCAAGGCGTCAGCCACGTGCTGTGGGCCGACGGTCCCAGCACGGAAGGCGCTGACGGCCGCAACGCGGTGTTCTACGGCGACAAGGCCATCGACCGCAGCCCCTGCGGCACCGGCACCTCCGCCCGCTTGGCGCACCTGCACGCCAAGAACAGGCTCAAGGTCGGCGAGACCTTTGTGCATGAGAGTTTCATTCGCAGCCGTTTCATCGGCAAGGTCGAAGCCGAAACCACGATCGGCAGCCAACGGGCGATCATCCCGTCTGTCGAGGGCTCGGCGATCTCGACTGGCTTCAATACGATCTGGATTGATCAGGCCGACCAGTTCTGGCGTGGTTTTCAAGTCATTTAGGGTGAAATCGACGATTTCTTATTTGCACTGGCCGGTTACAGGGACCTATGACCGTTGAAGGCGTGCTTCGCGCCGCAAAGCCTTTGCGCTTCTTCAGAGATACGCCCACCCGATGACCATCGTCGTCCGCACCCTCTCCGACCAGACCTATGAGCTGGTCCGCAAGCGCATCCTGCTGGGCCAGATGGCCCCAGGGACGCCGGTGCGACAGGACACGATCGCCGAGGAACTGGGCGTCTCGAAGATCCCGCTGCGCGAGGCCCTGAGCCGGCTGGAGCAGGACGGGCTGCTGAGCTCGTACCCGAACCGTGGCTATGTCGTTCGGCCGCTGTCGATCGACGAGGCCCACGAGGTGTTCGACCTGCGTCTGAAGCTGGAGCCCGCCGCGACGGGCGCCGGCTCCAAGAAAGCTACCCCCGAAGACCAGCAGGCGGTCAAGGCCGCCCTGGCCGCGCTGGAGACGGCCCAGCAGAGCGGCGCGCCCGGCGATCACGTGTCGATGAACCGCGCCTTCCACATGGCGATGATCCGTCCCTCCGGCGGCCTGGTGACCTTCCAGCTGCTCGAGCGCTTGCAGGTCCTGGCTGAGCGCTATGTCCGCGTCCATCTGGAGCCGTACGGCCGCGAGGCCCGCGCCGCCGAGGAGCATCGCGAACTGCTGGACGTCTGGATGAAGGGCGACGCCGCCAAGGTCGAGTCCCTGACCGCCGCCCACATTCGCGGCACCATGAAGGACCTGCAGCAGCAGCTGTCGACCTAGCCGCCGCGCTTATTGCACCCAATCTGATACCGTATACAGTCTTGTGTTCTGGGAGCACGGGGGTGGATCATGCTGCGCGGATGGACGATCGGACTGGCCGTCTGGCTGGCGGGGGTCTCGGCGCAGGCCGCGCCCAAGCCGTCTGAAGCTCTGCTCATCACCAACGTCACGGTGATCGACGGCACGGGCGCCGCGCCTCGGCCCAACACGGCCGTCCGGATCGAGAACGGCCGCATCGTCTCGATCGTTGACGCGCCTGCCAAGCCGCCAAAGAAGGCCCGGGTCATCGACGGCAAGGGCCGCTATCTGCTGCCCGGCTTCGTCGACAGCAACGCCCACGTCTCGGTCTACGGCACGCCCGCGCGGCGAGACACCTCACTGAAATATGCCGATCGCGGCGAGGAGTTGGCCCTGGAATTCGCCCAGCGGGCCCTGAAATATGGCGTCACCACGGTGCGCGACAGCTATGGCGTCCTGCCGCCGACCCTGGCGGTGCGCGACCGCATCGGTCGCGGCGAGGCCGTCGGCGCGCGGATCAAGGCGGCCGGCAACATCCTGGGCTGGAGCGGGCCGTTCTCGCTATCCTTCTCGCTGACCAAGGACAGCGACCTGTCGGTGTTCCAGGAGCAGTGGAACGACCTGCTGGCCCAGGACATGGGCGAGGAGATCATGGACATGACGCCCGACGAGCTGCGGGTGGCCATGAACCGCTATCTCGACAAGGGCGTCGACTTCATCAAGTACGGCGGCACCAGCCACTTCATCCGCCCGTCGCTGATCGGCTTCTCGCCACGCCAACAGACGGTGATCGTCGAAGAAGCCCACAAGCGCGGCAAGCCGGTCGAGACCCACGCCACCAGCTCCGAGGGCCTGCGCCTGGCCGTCGAGGCCGGCATCGACCTGATCCAGCATCCCGAGCTGATGAGCCGCGACCTGCCCGACGACCTTATCCAGCTGATCGTCGAGAAGAACGTGCTGTGCGGCATGCGGGCCAACATGATCACCGGCGCGGCCCGCCAGAAGCACTTGGCCCAGCGTGCGGAAACGCAAGCCAAGATCGACAAGCTGCCGGCCGCGACGACCAGCGCCGAGCGCTGGCGGCGGCTGGATCAGCTGGGCGACAACGAGGACGTCCAGCGCCGCAACGCCGAGCGGCTGATCAAGGCCGGCTGCCGGGTGACGCCGGCCACCGACGCCTTCTTCGGCGACGCGCCGGAGTTCCGCCGGACGCCCAAGCCGGACACGGCCGAGCCGGGCATCGGCACGCTGCGCGCCATCGAGGGCTTCGTGGAACTGGGCCTGACGCCGATGCAGGCGATCGTGGCGGCGACGAAGAACGGCGCGGCGGCCGCGGCGATGTCCAACGACCTGGGCGTGATCGCGCCCGGCAAGATCGCCGACATGGTGCTGCTGTCAGCCGATCCGCTGGCCGACATCCGCAACATCGAGAAGATCGACGGCGTCATCGCCCAGGGCCGCTGGGTCGATCCGGCCGCCCTGCCCGAGCGGCCGGTCTTCTACGGCAAGGCTGGATCCTAGAAGGATCCAGCTTTTACACTTGGAGCGTGGCGGACGCCGAAACCGCTCACACTTTCGGCTGCCACGCTCTACCGCCGCCGCGCCGTGATGATGGTGTCGATCTGGTCGACGCGCGGGTTGATGAACTCCAGCTGCACGCGGCCGTCGGCCATGGTCTTGACCGTCGCCGGGACGGAGCTGTTGGTCAGCACCCAGCCGGCGGGCAGCACCACGGTGTTCAGCGGCCGGCCGAACGACCGCCGCCAGACCAGCTCGTCGCCGACCAGCTTGTAGCGCTCAGCGTCGGTATAGGTCTCGCTGAAGCGCAGGCGCGCGCTCTGGCCGGGCTTCACCGGATCGAAGCGGAAGACGATGGCCTCGGTCTCCGGCTTCACGCCCTTCTCGTCGGGCGCGGCCTTCAGGATGGCGTCGCCCTTCAGCATCTCCCACTTCAGGGCCGCGCCAGTGTCGAGATTGCGCGCCGACGGCTTGGACGCGGCGCTGCCGGCCCGGACGATGTTGACGTAGACGCCCACGCCCGGCCGGGTCTCGGTGTAGTCGTGATAGAGATCGAAGCTGTGGGTTTCCGGCGGCTGCAGGAAGTACATGATCTCGCGGTTCTGGTAGGCGCGCTCGTCGAACTCGTCGGCCTGCGACGAGGCGCCGGCTTTCAGGTTCGGCGAGGGCTTGGCTTTGATGATCAGCGGCGCCTGGGCCGGGGTGTTGTTCCAGAAGGCGATCTTGATGCGGCCGTCGGCCTCTTGCAGCACCTGGGCCGGGTAGTTGCAGGACACCAGCTCGTAGCCCGCCGGCAGCACCACCGCATTGCGCTTCACGCCAAGCGGCCGGTCGAAGACGATCATCTCGCCGTCCTGGTAGTAGCTCTTGGCGTCCTCATAGGTCTTGTCGATCAGCACCCGGCCCTCGCCGCCGTCGGCCGGCACGGGATGGGCCAGCTCGACCTTGATGTAGCTGCCGTCCGGCGTCGCGCCGCGCACGCCGCCGGCCTTGGCCACGTCGCCCGGGACGACGTCGAACTTCAGCGGCTTGCCGGTGGCGCGGTCGTTGACGCTCTCGTCGGTGGCGACGCTGCCGGGCCGGATAGGATTGTAATAGGCGGTCGCCCCGGCCGAGCTGGCGGTGATCTCGTAGACGATCCGGAACTTGTGGCTGCCCGGGCCGAGCAGTTCGTAGCGGGTATAGCCGTCGGACTCGGTCTGCTGCAGAGGCGTCGTCGCCGTTTGCGCGTGCAGCGGGCCCGCCAGCAGCAGCGTCAGAGCCGTCCCGGCCAGCGCCTTGCGAAATACCGACATACTTCCCTCCCCTTTGGCTTCACGTCGAGCCCAGGCAACGTATACATAATACGATAACAGCGGTAGCGCTTTGGGGACTGTACATGCGGACTGGCGGATTGATCCTACTGGCGTTGGCCCTGCAGGCGACGCCGGCCCTAGCCCAAGTGACGGCCGAAGACATGGCCCGCTCGCTGCACCTGCGCGAGAAGCTGATGTACCTGACGCGGGACGTCGCCGATCCGGCCGCCTGGTCGGGCGACGACAAGCTCTTCTACCGCAAGACGGTCGAGGGCGGATTCGCCTTCGTCACCTATGACGTCAAGACCGGCGCCAAGACGGCGAGCTTCGACCAGGCCCGCATCGCCGCCGGCCTGGGCAAGGCGACGAACACCGCCTACGCCCCGCTGCGGCTGCCGTTCGAGAGCTTCACCTTCGCCGACAACGGCGCGGCGATCCGGTTCTCGTTCAATGAGACCGGCTGGCGCTGCACCTTGACGGACTACACCTGCGCCGAGGCGCCCCGGCAGGGCCGGCCTAGCGGCTTTGGCGTCGTGCGTGACCTCGCCGTCCCCGCCGCCAATCCCCCGCGCCGCTCGCCCGACGGGAAGTGGGAGGCCCATGTCGAGAACTTCAACATCGCCGTGCGCCCGATCGGCGGCGCGTGGAAGCGGATCAGCACCGACGGCTCGGACGCCAACTTCTACGATCCGGAGTCGATCGCCTGGTCGCCGGATAGCGCCAAGCTGGCCGCCTACCGCGTGCGCCCCGGCTTCCGCCGTATCGTCACCCGCGTCGAGAGCAGTCCCGCCGACCAGGTGCAGCCCAAGCTGCAGACCCAGCTCTATCCCAAGCCCGGCGACGCGGTGGACATCGAGCAGCCGGTCGTCTTCCTGGCCACCGAGGGCAAACAACTGGCTACGCCGGACACCCTGTTCAGCAACCCCTACGATCTCTCGAAGCTGGAATGGCGCAAAGACAGCGCCACGGTGTCGTTCATCTACGAACAGCGTGGCCACCAGCTGGCCCGGGTGATCGAGATCGACGCCAAGACGGGCGCGCCGCGCGCCGTGGTCACCGAGGCCGCCAAGACCTTCATCAACGAGGGCCGCCGCTTCCGCCAGGACATCGACAACGGCCGCGAGGTCATCTGGATGTCCGAGCGCGACGGCTGGAACCACCTCTACCTGTTCGACGGCAAGACCGGCGCGGTGAAGACCCAGATCACCAAGGGCCCGTGGTTGGTGCGCCAGGTGCTGAAGGTCGATGAGGCCAAGCGGCAGATCTATTTCGCGGCCGGGGGCATGGTCGCGGGCCAGGACCCCTACTTCCAGCAGGTCTATCGCATCGGCTTCGACGGCAAGGGCCTGACCGCCCTGACCACCGCCGACGCCTATCACGACGTGGCGCTGTCGCCGGACGGCAGTCTCTATATCGACACCTATTCGCGGGTGGACCTGCCGCCGGTCTCGGAGCTGCGCCGCACCAGCGACCAGAGCCTGGTCGCCACGCTGGAGAAGCCCGACATCAGCCAGCTGGTCGCCGCCGGCTTCAAGCCGCCCGAGCCATTCGTCGCCAAGGGCCGTGACGGCAAGACCGACATCTACGGCCTTATCGTCCGCCCACGGAACTTCGATCCCAGCAAGCGCTATCCGGTGATCGAGAACATCTATGCCGGCCCGCACTCCAGCTTCGTGCCCAAGACCTGGTGGCCGTTCGGCTATCACGCGGGCGGCGACAAGGTGACGGGCATGCAGTCGCTGGCGGACCTGGGCTTCATCGTCGTGCAGATCGACGGCATGGGCACGCTGAACCGCTCGAAGGCCTTCCACGACGTGGCCTGGAAGAACCTGGCCGACTCCGGGTTCCCCGACCGCATCCTCTGGCACAAGGCCGCCGCCGCGAAGTACCCGTGGTACGACGCCAGCCGCGTCGGCATCTACGGCGGCTCGGCCGGCGGCCAGTCGACGGCGCTGGCCCTGCTCTATCATCCGGAAGTCTACAAGGTCGGGGTGGCCTTCGCGGGCTGCTACGACAACCGCATGGACAAGATCAGCTGGAACGAACAGTGGCTGGGCTGGCCGGTCGACCAGAGCTATTCGGCGGCTTCCGCCGTCGATAACGCCTGGCGGCTGCAAGGCAAGCTGCTGATGATCGTCGGCGAGCAGGACAAGAACGTCGACCCGGCCTCGACGATGCAGGTGGTCGATGCGCTGATCAAGGCGGACAAGGAGTTCGACCTCTTGGTCATGCCGGGCGAAGGCCACTCGGTCGGCCGCTCCACCGGCCCGATCGACTACGGCCAGCGCAAGGAGTTCGAGTTCTTCTTGCGTCATCTGGCCGGCCAAGAACCACCGAACTGGAACGCCCGGTCGATGGTGACGCCGGTGGCGGCGCGCTGAACGAAAAGAGGCTCCCGATCGGTCTGATCGGGAGCCTCTTCAATTAGCCCAGAGAGAACTTAGTTGGCCTGGGCGGCGCCGTCGTAGAACCCGTCCAGGTCCTTCTTGAACTGCGTCGTCACCGCCGGGTTGATGTAAACCATGTGCCCGGATTCGTAGTACTTGTAGGTCAGGTTCTTCTGCAGGGTCGGGTCGATCTGCATGTGCTTGAGATCGTACTCGGCGCCGAAGAACGGCGTGGCCATGTCGTAGTAGCCGTTCAGCGACAGCACCTTCAGCTTCGGGTTCTGGCGCATGGCCATCGACAGGTCGAGGGCCGTGTCGGCCAGGGCCATCTGGCCACCGCCGCCACCGCGACCGCCCGGGGCCTTGTGCTTCTGGTCCCACTTCCCGCCGCCGATCTGGGCGTAGTAGTTCGGGCGATAGCTGAGCTTGGTCTTATAGCCCAGCGTGCCGAACAGGTACTTGTTCAGCGCGCCGATATAGGCCCCGCTGATCGAGGTGTCGGTGGCGTCGTACTCCGGGCCGTCGCCGCCGGCGTCGACGTCGATGCCCTTGAAGCGCGAGTCCAGGCGACCGACCGTGCGGGCCTGGTCACGCAGCAGCTCCTTGCGGAACCGCCCGAGCTCGACGCGCAGGTCGACGCTGAGCAGGAACTTCTCCGACAGGCCGGTATAGGCGCTCATCTGCTTGGCGATGGCGGCGCGCTCGGCGTCGCTGAGGTCCGAGCCCTTGGCCATGGCCGTGGCATAGGGACCACGCGCCCACTCGCGCACCTCGGTCAGGAACGGCTCCAGCGCCGCCGGGCGGTTCTGCAGGCGGTTGTGGTACCAGGCCGTCGCCGCGTAGCTGGGCAGGTAGGTGACGAAGATCTGGTCGAAGCCCGGCTGGCGCACGCCGTAGTTCAGGATCGACGACAGCAGCACCACGCCGTTCATCTGCACGCCGCGTTCCTGCAGGGCCTGGACCAGGCCGGCCGAGCGCAGGGTGCCGTAGCTCTCGCCGAACAGGAACTTGGGGCTGTCCCAACGGTCGTTGATCGTCAGGTAGCGCATGATGCCCCGCGCGAAGGCGTCGATGTCCTGGTCGACGCCGTAGAACTCCGGCCCCTTCATCTTGCCGATCGGCCGCGACAGGCCCGTGCCGATGGCGTCGATGAAGACGATGTCGGTCTTGTCCAGCATCGTCTCGTGGTTCTCGGTGATCTTGTACGGCGCCGGGGCGGCGACATCGACCAGCGGGGTTTCGACGTGCACGGGACCGATCGAGCCCATGTGCAGCCACATGCTCGAGGAACCCGGGCCGCCGTTATAGGTGAAGGTCACCGGACGCGGCGCCGAGCCCTTGGGACGGTCGGCGACATAGGCGACGTAGAACATCGAGGCGATCGCCTCGCCGTCGTCGTTGCGGATGACCACCGTGCCGGGGGTGACGGTGTAGCCGATGACCTTGCCGGCGACGGTGACCGAACCGCGCTTGGGCTGGGCGTCTTCTTCGGCGGTGGCCTGGGCCAGGTCCGGGGCGTCGGCCTTGCCGGCCTTTTCGGGGCCCTTGGCCGGGGCCTCGACGGCCGGAGGCTTCTCCTGGGCCAGGACGGGTTGGGCCGTCAGGGCGGCGAGGCCCAGGGCGGCGACGAGAGGATACGCACGCATCAAATTCTCCAGGTGGAATACGGTTTTCTGGACTGCGGGGAGGTCTTAGGACGCCGGGGTGGTCGGGCTCTGCCCGCCGTCGGCGATGTATTGGTCGAGGCGCGCTTCCAGCACCGGCAGCGGCACCGAGCCGAGCGCCAGGATGACGTCGTGGAACTTGCGTTGGTCGAACTTGGGCCCAAGCTTGGCCTCGGCTTCCGCGCGCTTCTTGCGGATGCTCAGCTCGCCCAGCTTGTAGGCCAGGGCCTGGCCGGGCCAGCTGATGTAGCGGTCGACCTCGGTCTCGATGTCGTGCTGGGCCAGGGCCGTGTGGCTGGCCAGGTAGTCGATGGCCTGCTGACGGGTCCAGCCGTCGTGGTGGATGCCGGTGTCGATCACGAGGCGCGCGGCGCGCCACATCTCGAACGACAGGCGGCCGAAGTCCTCATAGGGCGTGCGGTAGATGCCCATCTTGGTGCCCAGCCACTCCATGTAGAGCGCCCAGCCTTCGCCATAGCCCGAGAAGTAGGTCTGCTTGCGGAAGGCCGGCCGGCCGGTCTGCTCCAGCGCCACGGCGGCCTGGAAGCTGTGGCCCGGATTGCACTCGTGCAGGGTCAGGGCCGGGATCTGGTACAGCGGCCGCGACGGCAAGTCGTAGGTGTTCATCTGGCAGGATTCCAGCCCGCCTCGGCCCGACGTGTAGTAGGGCGCGATCGCCGCCGGCACCGGCACGATGGTGAAGCGGTAGCGGGGCAACAGGCCGATGGTGTTCTTCAGCTGGCCGTCCACGCGCTTGGTCACATAGGCCGACACGCCCAGCAGCTCGTCCGGGGTCTTGGCGTAGAACTGCGGGTCGGTGCGCAGGAACTTCAGGAAGGCGGGCATGTCGCCCTTGAAGCCGCTCTGCTCCTTGACCTTCTCCATCTCGGCCGAGATGCGCGCGACTTCCGACAGGCCGATCTGGTGGATCTGCTCGGCGGTCAGGTCGGTGGTCGTGTATTCCTTGATCTGCGCCTGGTAATAGGCCTTGCCGTCCGGCAGGGCCTCGGCGGCGATCGTCTTGCGGGCCTTGGGCAGGTACTCGTTGCGGTAATAGGCCAGCAGCTTGCCGTAGGCCGGGGCCACCGACTGGGCGATCACCTGCTTGGCCTCGGCGCGCAGCTTCTCCTGCTCCTCGGCCGGGATGCTCGACGGCATGTTGGCGAAGGCCTCGTAGAAGCCGTTCTTGGCCGGGTCGACGTCGGTGAAGGCGGCGATGGTGGCGTCGCGGCCGCTGAGCGCCTCGCGCGGCACGGTGTAGCCGCGGGCCACGCCGGCCTTCATGTTGGCGATCTGCTCGTCGAAATAGCGCGGCACGTCGCGCATGCGGCCGATGTAGCGGCGATAGCCTTCGGCGCTGGAATAGCTGCTGCGCGCGGCCAGGCCCGACCAGAACTGGCTGTCGGCGTTGAACGGCGCTTCCCAGGTCCGGTACTTGCCCTGGGCGACGAAGGCCTCGAGGCTGGTGCGGAACACCGCCGCGTTGATCTTCTCCTCGGGCGACAGCTGGTCGACGGGGATCTTGTTCAGCTCGGCCAGGGTCTTGGTCCAGTAGGCCAGACGAGTTTCCTGGGTGGCCGCGTCGACATGCTGCAACGTGCCGGCGCCGCCGCTGAACGGCGCGTCGCTGGCCAGGCGGCCGAACTCCTTCTGTCGCCAGGCCCACTCGGTGTCGTAGAGCGCCTTCAGGCGGCTGTCGGCGTCGGTGGCCGTAGCCGCCGTCGCGGCGGCGGTCTGGGCCAGCGAAACGGCCGGAGCCCCGGCCATCAGGGCCAGGGCGGAAACGAGCATCAGGGACCGAACGAACAAGGGAAGTCTCCATCCAAAACTTGGAAAGCTGGGGTCAGGATTTGGTCGCGTTGGGGTTCTTGCCGCCGCCGGCGATCCAGTCGTCGATGGCCTTTTCCAGGGTCGGCAGCGGCACCGAGCCCAGGCCCAGGATCGTGTCGTGGAACCAGCGCTGGTCGAAGTTGGCGCCCAGCTTGGCTTCCGCCTCGGCGCGCTTGCGACGGATCAGCATCTCGCCCAGCTTGTAGGCCAGGGCCTGGCCGGGATCGTTGATGTAGCGGTCGACCTCGATGGTGACTTCGTGGTCGGACAGGGCGGTGTGGCTGGACAGGTAGTCCAGCGCCTGCTGGCGCGACCAGCCCATGTGGTGCAGGCCGGTGTCGACGACGAGGCGGGCGGCGCGCCACATCTCGTAGGTCTCGCGGCCGAACTCGTCATAGGGCGTCTCGTAGACGCCCATCTTGGTCCCCAACCACTCCATGTAGAGCGCCCAGCCCTCGCCGTATCCGGAGAAGTAGGTGCGCTTACGGATCGCCGGGCGGTTGGGGCCTTCCAGCGCCAGGGCCGCCTGGAAGCTGTGGCCCGGCACGCACTCGTGCAGGGTCAGCGGCGGGATGGTGTAGAGCGGCCGGGCCGGCAGATTGTAGGTGTTCATCAGGCAGCTCTCGAGGCCGCCATTGCCGCCCGTCCCGAACGGCGCGATCGCCGCCGGGGTCGGCACAATGGTGAAGCGATAGCGGGGCAGCAGGCCGATGGTGAACTTCAGTTGGCCGTTGGCCTTGTTGGCCACATAGGCCGACTTGGCGATCAGCTCGTAGGGCGTCTTGGCGTAGAACTGCGGGTCGGTCTTCAGGTACTTCAGGAAGCCCTGGAAGTCGCCGGTCCAGCCGGCCTGCTTCATCGTCGCCTGCATGTCGGCGTCGATGCGCGCCACCTCCTTCAGGCCGATCTGGTGGATCTGGTCGGCGGTCAGCTCGGTGGTCGTGTATTCGCGGATCTTGGCCTGGTAGAAGGCCTTGCCGTCCGGCAGGCTCTCGGCGGCGGTGTTGGTCCGGGCGTGCGGGATGTAGTCGTCGCGGACATAGGCCAGCAGCTTGCCGAAAGCCGGCGCGGCGCTGCCCGTGATGGCCGCCCTGCCCTCCTCGATCAGCTTGTCGCGCTCGCCGGCCGGGATCGACGACGGCATGTTGGCGAACGGGCTGAAGAACGGGTTGGCCGTCGGGTCGCTGGCGGCCAGCGGCGCGATGGTGGTGTAGCGGCCCTCGATCGAAGCCTTGGCCTTGGTGAAGCCGCGCGCCTGGCCGGCCTTCATGTTGACGATCTGCTCGTCGACATAGCGCGGCATGTCGCGCAGGCGGCCGAGATAGGCGCGGTACTCGGCGACCGTCCCGAAGCCGGCGCGCGGAGCCATCCAGGTCCAGAAGCCGAACGGGTCCTCGTATTCCTTGAACTTGATCTGGCTGACGAAGGCCTCCAGCGCGGTGCGGAACACCGCGGCGTTGACCTTCTCCTCGGGCGACAGCTGGGCGACGGGGATCTTGTCGAGCTGGGCCAGCGCGTTGGTCCAGTAGGTCAGCCGGCGCTGCTGGCTGGCCGCGTCGACATGCGGCAGGCGATCACCCAGGCCGCCGCCCTCGTCATCGGCGTCTCGGCCGAACTCCTTGGCGCGCCAGTTCCACTCGGCGTCATAAAGGGCCTTCAGGCGCCCGTCGGCGCTGGTGGCCGCGACCGCCGGCTTCGCGGCTTGCGCGTGCGCCAGCATCGGCTGGGCCGCTAGCGCCAGCGCGATCACCACTCCGGAAACTCTTTTCATACGCCCCTCCTCCCCATGCCCTGGTCAGGTTGTTCTTGAAGACCCCGCCGGCGCATAGACCCGCACGCCGAAGACCGGACCACAGCGGGTCGTGTCGTCGGCGGGCTGGAAGCGCACGGTCACGCTTTCCTTGCCCCGGGTCAATTCTTGCGGGATCGGATAGTCGACATCGAAGAAATCGCCCGGATGCTGACCGGTCAGCGCCTGGGTCGCGATGCGGACGCCATCGATCAGGATGTCGA
Source organism: Caulobacter sp. GW456-12-1-14-TSB4 (assembly GCF_059424195.1). Taxonomy (NCBI): domain Bacteria; kingdom Pseudomonadati; phylum Pseudomonadota; class Alphaproteobacteria; order Caulobacterales; family Caulobacteraceae; genus Caulobacter; species Caulobacter sp. GW456-12-1-14-TSB4. Next base: position 89,322 of record NZ_JBWKZF010000007.1, on the reverse strand, counting down.
AGCGCTTGTTTCGCTCCTCACCCCAAAAAGTGGCTTGCAGGATCAGCGGGCCCGGCTTCACCGCGGCCCGGTATTCGAAGAAGCCGAAGGTGCGCGCGTCGCGGCCGTGGCGGCCGCGATAGGTGACCGCGTAGCTGTTCTTGGCGGTCAGGCCATGGTCGCGCTCGGCCTGCATTTCGCCCAAGTGCATGACGTCGACCGACCGCCGCGCCAGGTCCTGAAGCCGCGCCTGCTCGGCGGCGTAGGCGACCTGCTGCGCCTTCCAACCGGCCTCGTCGAAGGTGGCGAAATAGACGGCCGTGCGGCGGTCGCGCTGCTGGTAGAACGGCGCGAACGACAGGTCGGCGGGCTTGCCAATCCCCTTGGTTTGGTACTTGCCGAGCGCCGGCTCGACGGGAACGAAACCCGTCAGCGGATCGCGGGCGACCAGCGCCGGGGCGGGTCCGTCATAGGGCTGGCTGGACGGGCCCAGGTCGGCGGCCAGCACCACCGGCCCCTTCAGCACGGCCAGCACCGAGGAGTCGTCGTTCGTCGCCTCGGTCCGCAGTTTCATCGGCAGGTCGAGCGCGATGCGGTCGCCCTTGCGCCAAGTACGGCGCAGAACGGTGTAGTCGCCGGCCGGTCCCGCCGACATCGGCTCGCCGTTGACGCTGACCTTCGCGCCCTGGCACCAGCCGGGGATGCGCAGGGCGAGGCCGAACTCCTTCGCGCCCTCCAGGTCCTCGACCACGATCTCGACCCGCTCGCCGAACGGATAGGCGGTCTCCATCCGGAACTTCGCCCCCTGCTCGGCCCAGCGGGCGGTCGAGGGGATGTAGAGATTGACCAGCAGGGTGTCGCCGCTGCGCCACCAGATGGAGTCGCCATGCTTGGCGTGGCTCTCCATGCCGGAGCCGACGCAGCACCAGAAGTCGTCGAACGGCCGCGAGAACTTGCGCGCCGAGCCCGACATCAGCGGCACCATATAGGCGAACATGCCGGTCGCCGGGTCCTGGTGGGCCAGGATGTGGTTTAGGTGGGCGCGCTCGTAATAGTCGAACATCGCCGCCCGCGGCTGCCAGCCATAGAGATGCCGGGTCAGCTTCAGCATGTTGTAGGTGTTGCAGCTCTCGCAGGTCTGCTCGGTGATGTGCCGCGAGATGGTGCGGGGCGCGGTGAAGTACTCGCGGTCGGCGTTGCCGCCGATCACGTAGCTGTAGTCGCGGGTCACCGTCTCCCAGAAGAAGTGCGCCGCCACCGCCTGGTCGGCCCGGCCGGTCAGCTCGTGCAGCCGCGCCAGGCCGATGACCTTGGGGATCTGGGTGTTGGCGTGGATCCACGGCAGCGAGTCGCGGCGTTGGCTCAGCGGATCCAGGACCTTGGCGTGATGCAGGCGCTCGGCCAGGTCCAGCCAGCGCACGTCGCGGGTGCGGGCGTAGAGCTCGGCGAAGCTCTCGTTGATGCCGCCGTGCTCGCAGTCCAGCACCGCCTGCACCTGGGCGTCGGTGAGCTTGGCGAAGACGGCGTCGATATAGGCGGCCAGGCCGAGCGCGACCTTCAGGGCCTGCTGGTTGTCGCAATAGAGCTGGGCGTCGAACAGGCCCGCGAAAAGCTTGTGCCAGTTGTAGAACGGCACCCAGCAGCCGTTGAGATCGAAGCCCATCGAGCGGATGTCGCCGGCGATCAGCTCGGGAAAGATCGCCTTGCCGTCCTCGACGATGTCGCCGCGCTTGCGGGTGAAGCCGGCGACATAGCCGTCGCCCTGCTTGGCCTGGACCACCGCCAGCTCGCCGACGATGTAGTCCACCCGCCGCTTGCACTCGGCGTCGCCGGTCTGGGCGTACATCAGCGACAGGGCCGTCAGGTAGTGGCCCAGGGTGTGGCCGGCGATCGTGTCGCTCTCCCAGCCCCCATAGACCTTACCCTTCGGTTCCAACCCGGCGCTGGTGCGGAAGTTGTGCAGCAGCCGGTCGGGCTCCAGGGCGTGGAGGTAGCGGCGATTGGCCTCCACCGCCGTCAGCCACGGAGAGTCCAGCAGCCGCACGTCGGCCAACGGCAACGGGCTGGCCGGCCCCAGCGGGGCCAGCGGCGCGGCGCTCAGCAGCGACGGAGCCGAGGCGGCCGCCCCGGCCAGCGCCAGCAACATGCGACGATCGATCAGCTCCACGCGCCCCGCCCCTACTTGGTTTCAGGCAGAGCCGGGTTGAAGCCGGGCGGATTGACCCCGCCGTCGGCGATGAACTGGTCCAGCCGCTCCTCCAGGGTCGACAGCGGCACCGAGCCCAGGGCCAGGATGGCGTCGTGGAAGTCGCGCTGGTCGAACTTCGCGCCCAGCTTGGCCTCGGCCTCCGCGCGCTTCTTGCGGATGACCATCTCGCCCAGCTTGTAGGCCACCGCCTGGCCGGGCCAGGCGATGTAGCGATCGATCTCGGTCTCGATCTCGTGCTCGGACAGCGCGGTGTGGTCGCGCAGATATTGCTGGGCCTGCTCGCGGGTCCAGCCGTCGTGGTGGATGCCGGTGTCGATCACCAGGCGGCTGGCGCGCCAGATCTCGTAGGACAGCCGGCCGAAGTTCTCATAGGGCGTGTCGTAGACGCCCATCTTCGTCCCCAGCCACTCCATGTAGAGCGCCCAGCCCTCGCCATAGCCCGAGAACGAGGTCTGCCGGCGGAAGTCGGGACGGCCCTTGGCCTCGGCCGCCACGGCGGCCTGGAAGGCGTGGCCCGGATTGCACTCGTGCAGGGTCAGGGCGGTCAGGGTGTACAGCGGCCGCGACGGCAGGTCGTAGGTGTTCATCAGGCAGCTATCGAGGCCGCCGCGCCCGCCGGTGTAGATCGGCGCCAGGGCCGGCGGCACGGGCAGGATCGCGAAGCGCCGGCGCGGCAGGAAGCCGATGGTGTCGGCCAGCTTGCCGTCCACGCGCTTGGCCACATAGGCCGAGAACGACAGCAGCTCCTTCGGGGTCTTCGGATAGAACTGCGGGTCGGTGCGCAGGAACTTCAGGAACTCCGGCATCGTGCCTTTGAAGCCGGTTTGGGCCTTGACCGCCTCCATCTCGGCGCTGATCCGGGCGACCTCCTCCAGGCCGATCTTGTGGATCTGATCGGGCGTCAGCTTCAGGGTCGTGAAGCCCTCGATCTGCGACTGGTAGAAGGCCTTGCCGTCCGGCTCGGCCTCGGCCGCCAGGGTGGTGCGGGCCTGCTTCATGTACTCGTCGCGGATGAAGGCCAGCAGCTTCGCATAGGCCGGGATCACCGACTGGGTCAGGACCTGCTGGGCCTCGGCCTTCAGGGCCGCTTGCTCGTCGGCCGGGATCGAGGCCGGCATGGTCGCGAACGGGGCCAGGAACGGGTTGTCCGCGCCGGTCGAGAGGTTGGGCTCCATGGTCTTGTCGCGACCGGTGACCACCACGCGCGGCACGCTGTAGCCGCGCTTGAGACCGCTGCGCATATTGGCCGTCTGCTCGTCGAAATAGCGCGGGATATCGCGCATCCGGGCGATGTAGTTGCGATAGTCCTTGGCCGTCTTCAGCGCGCCGCGCGGGGCCAGGCCCGACCAGAAGAAGGTGTCGGCGTTGAACGGCGCCTCATAGGTCTTGAAGCGGGCGTTGTCGGCCAGGGACTTCACCGAGGCGCGGAAGATCTCGCCGTTGATCTTCTCTTCCGGCGACAGCTGGGCGACCGGGATCTTGTCCAGCTCGGCGAGGACGGCGGTCCAGTAGGTCAGGCGCGCGGCCTGGCTCTTGGCGTCGACCTTGGGCAGATGGTCGGCGCCGTCGCCCCAACGGCCGGTCTCGTCGCGGACCCGGCCCAGCTCGTTCTGCCGCCAGGCCCACTCCCGCTCGTACAGCGCCTTCAGCTGCGTATCGGCGGCGGACGCCTGGGCGGCGGCATGACCCGCCCCCGCCAGCATCGTCGCGGCCAGCAGCGCCGCGATCATCGAACCCTTGTTCATGCCCCTACTCCCACTTCACGCGAACCTTGGAAAATCAATGTGTCAGGTCGATTGCTTCGATCGGCATCGGACCGCCTGGCAGACCGCGCGCGGTCTTTTCCTTGAGCACCGACTGGCGGATCTCTTCCCGCAGCTTGCGCGCGTCGTAGAGGATGCCGTCCTTGATGGTCCAAGCCACGCCGCCGACGCGCTCGACCTTGCCGGTGTCGTCATTGAGGTGCAGCGAGCCGGTGCCGAACAGCAGCTTCATGTTGGCCAGCGGGTTGCCCTGGACCACCACGAGGTCGGCCTTGCGACCCACGCGGATAGTGCCGACCTGGTCCTCGTGACCCAGTAGGCGCGCGCCTTCCTGGGTGGCCGAATGGATCACTTCCAGCGGCGAGAAGCCGGCCTCGCGCAGCAGCTCCATCTCCTGGATGTAGCCGAAGCCATAGAGGTTGTAGATGTAGCCGCTGTCGCTGCCGACCGTGACCCGCCCGCCGCGGTTCTTGTACTCGTTCACGAACTGCATCCAGAGGCGGTAGTTGTCCTTCCAGGCGACCTCGTCCTCGGTGGTCCAGTCGAACCAGTACGAGCCGTGATTGACGCGGCTGGGGCGGTAGTAGTCCCACAGCGCCGGCATGGTGTAGTCGTCGTGCCAGGTGGCCCGGCTCATGCGCATCAGGTCGCGGCTGGCCAGATAGGCGGTGAAGGTAGGGTCCAGCGTGAACTTGCGGTCGAGAAGGGTCTTCATGACCTCTTCCCACTTGGCCGAGCCTGGCGCGGCGGTCTGGGCCCACAGGCGGCCGGACTCGCCGAAGCGGTCCTGCTCGTCGTTGTTGACGAAGTCGTTGGGCCAGCGCTGCAGGCGCTTGTCGGTGAACATCGCCTCGGGCAGGCCGTACCAGTGCTCCATCGACTCCAGACCGTGGGCCGAGGTGGTCAGCACATTGGCGAAGGCCACGCTGGGCTGAGCGTGGTGCATGGTGGTGTGGAGGCCCAGCTTGTGGGCTTCCTCGATGGCCGCGAACAGCACGTCCTCGGAGCCGCCGATGAACTTGATGCCGTCGGCGCCGCGCGCCTTGGCCTCCTGCACGGCCAGGCGGGCCTGGACCGGGTCGTTGACCGGCGTGTTCCGGATCTTGTGGAAGAACGGATAGATGTCGATGCGCGGCGCGACGATCTCGTTGCGGGCGCTGCGGGCCTTGATGTCGGCCAGCCACTCGATCGGCCGGCTGGAGCCCACCTCGCGCACCGAGGTGACGCCGTTGGCGATCCAGAGCTTGAGGATGTAGTCCGACGGCACGTGCTGCGCGTCGTTCAGGCTGTGCAGGTGGACGTGGGCGTCCACGAAGCCGGGCATCACGTAGTAGCCGGTCAGGTCCAGCTCGTAGTCGCCCTTGGCCGCGCGGGCCGAGGGGTCGATGGCCTTGGGCGCGCCGATGCTGCGGATCTCGGCGATGCGGTCGTTGACCAGGACGATGTCGACAGGACCCTGGGCCGGGGCGCCTGTGCCGTCGATCATGGTGACGTTGCGCAGCACGACGCGGTTGAACGGACCGATGCCTTCGGTCCGTTTCGGGATCGGATCGGCGATCTTGCCCGCCGCCACGGACGGCGCGTCGTCCAGCGGCGCGGCTCCAGACACATTTGGCGTCGCCGTCGCCATCATCACGGCCGCCACCGAGATCAGCAGCGTCAGGGCCAGTCTCTTCATCGTTTCCCCCTCCCAAGGTCGAAAGGCCGCGAGCGTGTCGCCCGCGGCCCTCCGAGTATTCGTCTAGAAGCGCAGCCGCGCGCCCATGAAGTAGCGTCGGCCCAGCGTGTCGAAGAGCGACACGTCGGTGTTGGCGTCGCCGACCAGGGTGGTGCCCAGGATCGGCGGCTGCTTGTCGAACAGGTTGTTGACCCCGCCGAACAGGTTCACGGACTTGGTCACGTTCCAGGAGAACGAGCTGTCGACGTACCAAGTGGGATCGACCGACTTCACGACGTTGGTCGCGGTCGGATAGAGTTCCAGCTTGCCGATCATCCGAGCGCCGAGGCGCAGGGTGACGTCGCCGCTGGTATAGGTGCCCGACAGGTTCAGCTTGAAGTCCGGGGTGATGAAGCCGCCGGTGCCGCTGGAGCAGCCCGCGCCATAGAAGCCGGCGCAGTCCTGCGGCTTCTGGCTGACCAGCACCTGGGTCGAGCGCTCCATCAGCCAGCTGGCCACGGCGGTCAGCGACAGGTTGGCCGGCCCGCCCAGTTCCAGCACTTCCGGCAGCGGCAGCTTGTAGTCGACCTGGGCGTCGATGCCGCGCACCTTCAACAGGCCGATATTGCTGTTGCTGGTGCGGACGAAGTCGATCTGGCCGCTGGAGAGGCGCTTGACCGCCTGGCAGGTGACGCTTGCGGCGTTGAGGTTGGTGAAGCAGTCGTTCAGCGTCTGCTGGGCGTTGATCGTCGTGATGGCGTTCTTCACCTCGACGCTGAAATAGTCGACCGTGACGTTCAGGCGCGGGATGATCGGCGGCGAGATGACGGCCCCGATCGTGAAGGTGCTGGACTTCTCTTCCGTCAGGTTCGGGTTGCCGCCGCTCTCCACCGTCAGGCCCAGGGTGGCCTGGGTGAAGGTCTCGATGTCGGCGGCCGGCACGCCCTGGGCGATGCAGAGCTGCTTCTGGGCGGCCGTCGGCTTCTGGGCGGTGGCGCACGGGTCGGTGCCGCCGGTGAAGCCCTGCGCCCGGGCCGAATAGAGCTCGGCGATGTTCGGGGCGCGGATCGCGCGGTTATAGGCGCCGCGGAAGCGGAACCAGTCCAGCGGGGCGTATTCACCGCCGGCTTTCCAGGCGAACACCCCGCCGATCGACGAGTAGTCCGAATAGCGGGCCGCGCCCTCGATCGACAGGGTCTTGATGAACGGCAGGTCGGCCAGGATCGGCACGCGCAGTTCGCCGAACACCTCCTTGACGTCGAACGAGCCCTTCAGGGCGTTCGAGGACGCCGCGCCGTATTCGCCGTTCAGGTCGAAGGCGCTGGGAGTCGAGACGTACTGGTCCTTGCGGTATTCCGTACCGACCGCCATGGCGACCGGGCCGGCCGGCAGGGTGAACAGCGAACCGGCCAGTGAACCACCCGCCACCTGGCGCTCGAAGACGTCGTGGGCGTCGCGGTCGGGGGTCAGGAACTTGCCGGCCGCGGCGCTGATCGACCCCAGGCCGAAGATCGAGACCGGCACGCACCCTTGCGCGCCGCTGCGGCAGACCACCTGGCCGGCCCCGTTGACGATGGCGTCCAGGCCCTGGCTCAGGCGCGTCTGGTTGATCGTGCCTTCGTTATGGGTGTCGGTGCGGTTGCGCATGTACTGGTAGAAGGCGTCCCACCGCCAGGTGTGGTCGGCGACGTCGAAGTCGCCGCGCAGGCCGGTGGTGATCTCGTAGGACTGCCGCTCATAGAACGAGTTGCGGGTGCCCAGCTCGTCGGCGCGCCGCCCGCCGCCGACCACCGAGGCCGTGCCGCTGCGGGTCGGGTCGAAGATCGCGGCGTTGTCGATGAAGAACTGCCGCAGGGCCGGCGTCAGCGCCGCGTTGGTGGCGTAGTTGGGCACCAGCAGGGTCGACGAGGCCGCGCCCGGCGTCACCGGCGTGAACGAGTCCGGGGCCAGGATCGAGTTGTTGCGCGAATTGACGAAGAACGCCTCGGCATAGGCCGTGACATGGTCCGTCAGGTTGTAGTGACTGATGGTCGAGACGTTGTAGCGCTCCAGCGGGCGCTGCAGCAGGTTGAACGGCGCGTAGTTGTAGGTGTCTTCCGGCTGGCAGTACGGCAGCACCACGCCGCCCGCGCCGAAGCGGATGCCGGTGACCGAGGTGCAGGTCCCGCCGGGGGTCAGGTTGACGCCGACCAGCGCGGCGCGCTGGCTGGCGCTCAGCGGCACGCGGGTGCCGGGGATGCTGCCCGAGCCCGAATAGACCAGAGCGCCGTTCACCTCGCCCAGCGGGACCTTCGAGAAGTCCCGGTCGTTCTGGGTGATCGGGTCCTGCTTGGTGTAGGACAGCGACATGGCGACATTGCCGCGCCCGCCGTCCAGGTTGGCGCCCATGGTCAGGTCCAGCTTCTGGGACTTGGCGTCGCCGCGATCGGTGACGCCGTACTGGCCCGCGGCCTCGAAGCCCTCGAAATTGTCCTTGAGGATGAAGTTGACCGCGCCGGCGATGGCGTCGGAGCCGTACACGGCCGAGGCGCCGCCGGTGATGATCTCCGTACGCGCGATCAAGGTGTCCGGGATGCTGGCCAGGTCGACGTCGGCCGCCGAGTTGGCCGGGATGAAGCGCCGGCCGTTGACCAGAACCAGGGTCCGGGTCGAACCCAGGCCGCGCAGGTTGGCGGTCAGCACGCCCGAGCCGCCACCGTTGTTGACGGTGGAGGTGTTGCCCGAGGCCAGCTGCGGGAACTGGTTCAGCGTCTTTTCCAGCGTGACGTTGCCAGACTGCTTGATCTCCAGGTCGCCGACCACCGTGGTCGGGCTGGGCGCGGTCAGGTCGGTGCGCGGCAGGCGCGAGCCGGTGACGATAATCTCCTCGACCGTCGCGGGCGCGTCGCCGGACTGGGTCTGGGCCAGCGCGGGCGCGCCGAGCGCCAGAAAGCCGCCGATCATGCTGGAACAAAGAACGATGGAGCGAAGGTTCTTGCGCACCATGCTCGCGCCTTGATCACTATTTCTCATGCTCAATCCCCCAATCCTGGTCGAGTGTGTCGATATTGCCGGACCGTTAGTTCTCACCACTGTTTGCGAATACGGCCGTGCGCCACGCCTTTGACGCACGAGGAAGCGCTCGATACCCGCCATGTGACCGGCAGATACCGTTGAAGAAACATTTCAAGACCGAGGGTGACCGCGATCAGCAACCGTATACAGAATACGGTATATAGGATCAGCGTTTGGTCAACCCCGTGTTTCCAATTTGTGAAGGCCTGTGGATCGCCACCTCCGACCTGCCTTCTGAACAATCAGATCACGCTCGCGATCGAGCCTTCAGGCGCCCTCTCCTCTGGCTGATCGGTCACGGAAAGACGGCGCGCGAGGGCGCCCTTGAAAGCCAGGCAGGCCGCCACGCCGACCGCGCCGATCGCGGCGTGGCCCAGCCAGAAGGTGGTGTGGGGCGTGGTCTCGTAGAACCGTCCCAGCCAGCCGACGGTCAGGTTGGCGGTGAACAGGCTGAGGAACGCCACGCCCATCAGGGTCGCTTTGAGCGACGGCGGCGCGCTCTGCGCGACCAGGGCCAGGACGATCGGCCAGGTGAACAGATAGCCCCAGTCGCAGATGGCGAAATAGACGAAGCCCCACAGCACGTGCAGCGTCCCCGGCCCAGCCGAGGTCGCCTGCAGCAGCGCCAGCAGGACGTCGGCGACCGCCACGCAGCCGCAGCCCAGGGCGATGCTGCCGATGGCGCTCAACGGACGCCCTTGCGCGGCCAGCCTTCCGGTGAAGGCCAGGGCCAGCGGCGTGAAGGCCACGGTGAACAGGCCGTCGGCGGCCAGGTACCAGCTGACCGGAACCTGGAAGCCGAACACCTGGCGGTCGGTCATCTCCCGCAGCCACAGCGGCAGGACGTTGGAGCTCTGGCCGAACGGGATGTTGTACAGCGTGGCCAGGACGAAGACGCCGATCAGGGCCAGGACGGTCAGGCGCTGGTGGCGGGTCAGCGGCGCGGCGGCCCTCGCCTGCTGGACGGGCGGATCGGGCGGCAGATGCCTGGCGCCCGCCAGATAGACCCCCATGCCCACGAGCATGCCGATCCCGGCCGCGCCGAAGCCCCAGTGCCAGCCCAGGGTCTCGCCCAGCGCGCCGCAGATCAGCGGCCCGGCCATGGCCCCGGTGTTGATGCCGACATTGAACAGCAGATAGCCCCGCCGTCGCCCCTCGGCGTCCTCGGGCGGATAGAGCAGACCCACTTGGGTGGAGATGTTGCCCTTCAGGCAGCCGCAGCCGACGATCAGCAAGGCCAGGGCGATCAGGAAGCCGGCGCTGGTGGCCAGCAGCAGGTGCCCGGCCGCCATCAGCACCGCGCCCAGCACCACCGTGCGCCGGCGTCCCAGCACCCGGTCGCCGATGATCCCGCCGAATACGGGGGTCAGGTAGACGAGACCGGCATAGAGCCCGAAGATCTGCGAGGCCAGAGCCTGGGTCGACAGCGGCCCCGTCACCGATTCCAGCGCGTGGCGGAACGGCTCGAAGCCGATGACCTTGCTGTCGACGTCGCCGCGCAGCAGGCTGTCGACCATGTAGAGCACCAGCAGCGCCTGCATGCCGTAGAAGGAAAAGCGCTCCCACACCTCGGTGAACGCGAGATAGAGCAGGCCGCGCGCCGAGGCGGGCCGAACGGTCGGCATTCACGCCTCCCCAGACGTGGTTATTTATAATACCGTATACTGTATCTATAGCGACGCAAGGCAGGGAGACATTACAAATGGCTGGATCGATCGAAGGCGCCAGCCGGCGCGGCCTGGCGGCGCTGGCCCTGGCGATGACCGCGGCGCCGGCGCTGGCCGCGCCCAAGGCGTGCGCGAGCATCGACCCGGCGGTCGAGACCAGCGCCATCCTCAAGGTGATCGCCGACATGCAGGCGGCGTGGAACCGCGGCGACTTCCACGGCTACATGGCCGGGTTCCTGAACCCCGGCGTGGTGTTCGTGTCCAAGGGCCGCTTCCAGAGCGGATGGCAGGGCACGCTGGACCACTACATCCGCGACTACGGCGCCTCGGTCGAGACGCGCGGCGAGGTGCGGTTCTACGACATCAAGGTCGAGATGCTGGGCCCCGACGCCGCCCAGCTGATCAGCCGCTACGAGCTGAACCGGCCCAAGCAGGGCCAGCGGGGGATCAACACCCGGCTGATGCGCAAGGTCGATGGGCGATGGGTCATCGCCCTGAACCACGTCTCGGCCGAGGAAGCCCCCTCGCCTGCCTAGTGTTTGGCGCCTAGCGCTTCTCCGACTTGGCCAGCAGCTCGACCAGGTCCTTCTTCCAGAACTTGGCCCAGGTGTGGGTGCCGTGGCCGCGCGTGTCGGGCGTGGCCTGGATCAGGATGAACTTGCCGTTCTTCAGCCGCTTGGCCGCCGGCTCGGCGATGCCCAGGCTGGGCGGGTTGATGAAGTCGTCGCTGGAGTTCACCCAGGTCATCGGCGCGGTGATCTTCTCCAGGTCCTTCGAGGGGTCATAGTCGCTGGAGGCGGCGATCTGGTAGAGCAGGTCGTTGGCGTCGCGCGTCGGCAGGTCCTTGGCGAAGCGCTCTTCGAAGAAGGCGTCGGCGGCGTCGCGGGTCGGCGCCGCGGCCTGCCAGTTCGGCGGGGCCGAGCCGGCGACGAGCAGCAGGCTGACCGCGCCGCGCAGGCCCAGGACCGGCTGCTGCTGGTAGTCGCCGCCCATCCAGGCCGGGTCGGCCTTGATCGACTCCATCGCCGCCTTGCGCCAGACGCGGTTCAGGCCCGCGATCTGCACGGGCAGGCAGGCCATCGGCATGATCGCCTGGGCAAAGTCGGGATGCAGCTCGCCCCACATGAAGCCGTGCATGCAGCCCATCGAGGTGCCCATCAAGAGGCGCAGATGGTCGATCTTCAGGCCATCGACCAGCAGCAGGCGCTGGGCCTCGACCATGTCGGCATAGCCATAGTGCGGGAACTTGGCGCGCAGGCCGTTGCTGGGCTTGGACGAGGCGCCGTGGCCGATGCCGTCGGGCAGGATGATGTAGTAGCGGGTGATGTCCAGCGGCTGGCCGGGGCCGTAGAGCTCGTCGGCGAACTGCGGCGACAGGAACTGCGCGCCCGTGCCGCCGGTGCCGTGCAGCACCATCACCGCGTTGGTCACGTGGCCTTGGGCGTCGCGCTTGGGCTGCCCCAGCGTGCGGTAGTGCAGCTTGAGGTCCTTCAGGGTCTCGCCCGACTTGAAGGTGAAGTTCGGGACGACGTAGTCGCCCTGCGTGACCTGCTCCGCGTAAGGCGTCGCCGCCATGGCCGAGCCAGCCGTGGCCAGGAGCAATGCGCTGAACGCCGCTGCCAGGATCCTCATGCGCTTCTCCCCTTGCGCCGCTTGTGTTTCGAGTAATCGTATACGTTATGGATTCCGATAAGGTCCAGACCCAAGCGAGGGGCGCATGAACATCTGGCTGATCGGATGCGGCAACATGGGCGGCGCCCTGCTGCGCGGTTGGCTGGCGCAGGGTCTTGGCGGGATGACGGTGGTTGATCCCAAGCAGCCGGAGGGCGAGGCGGCCTACCTGCCCCATGTCCCAGCGGACGCCGCGCCGGCCGCCGTCGTGGTCCTGGCCGTCAAGCCGCAGAAGCTGGACGAGGTGATCGCGCCTTTGCAGCCGCTGGTCGGGCCGGAGACCGTGATCCTGTCGGTGCTGGCCGCGCCGGGCATCGCCGCGCTGAAGGCCGCCTTCCCTGGCGCGGCGGCGATCATCCGCACCGTGCCCAACCTCCCTGCCTCTATCGGCAAAGGGATCACGTCCGTCTTCGCCGAGCCGCCCTCGCCCCGGGTCACCGATCTGGCCGAACGACTGCTCGCGCCGCTGGGCCAGGTGCTCTGGCTGGACGACGAGGCCCAGTGTGACGCCGTCACCGCCGTGGCCGGCTGCGGTCCGGCGTTCCTGTTCCGCTTCGCCGACGCGATGATCAAGGCCGGCCAGGACCTGGGCCTGCCCGCCGCCATGACCACGAAGCTGGTCGAGGCGACCCTGTCGGGCTCGGTCGAACTGCTGCTGCGTTCCGGCGATCCGCCCAGCCGACTGGCCGCCCGCGTGGCCAGTCCGGGCGGCGTCACCCTGGAGGGCCTGAAGGTCCTGGATCATGACGCGGCGCTGGAAACCCTGATGCGGCGCACCCTGATCGCGGCCCGCGATCGCAGCGTCGAAATGGGCGGTGGCTGACTAAGGCCAAGCTTTCTCCGCGATCGGACGGAACCTTAACCGCGCCGCGCCGTTAGAGGCCTTGCGATGGGGTGCGCGGTTCGGGGATATCCAGTGATTTTAAAGCGTACTAAGAAGCTTTGCGTCGGCAGGCCGACTGTCCGCGCGTGCGAACGCCTCTACGCCGTTCCGCGCCCGCGCTGACCTCCGCCAGATCGCTCCCCCGAACCTTTCCGACACAGAGAACGCCATGTCCCTGATCGAACCGCGCAACGCGTCGATGGCCCGCACCCGAGCGGAGCTGTGGTCCGCGCTGGGCATGGGCCTGGCCCTGGCCTTCTTCCTGATCAGCGGCACGATCGCCTATCGCAACATCGAGACCCTGCGCACCAGCAGCGAGCAGATCTGGCATACCCACGAGGTGCTGATCGCGCTGGACGACCTGCTGTCGACCACGCAGGACGCCGAGACCGGCCAGCGCGGCTACCTGCTGACCGGCAACGACCGCTATCTGGAGCCCTATCAGCGCGCCGTGACCGACGTCGCCACGCGCACGGAAGTGGTCGCCTCGCTGACCAAGGACAACCCGACCCAGCAGGCCAACCACGTCCAGCTCAAGCGCCACATCGACGCCAAGCTGGCCGAGCTGGCCGAGACCGTCGAACTGCGACGCACGCAGAGCGCGGCGGCCGCGCTGGCCGTCGTCACCACCGATCGCGGCAAGGCCGAGATGGACGCCATCCGCCAGCAGATCAGCGTCATGCGCACCGAAGAGAACCGCCTGCGCGATATCCGCCTGGCCGAGATGGACGTGGCGCATCGGACGGCCACGATCAGCAGCGTGCTGTCGGCTCTGCTGGGCGCGGTGCTGACCTTCGCCATCTTCGCTCTGATCCGCCGCAGCGGCCAGGCCCACGCCCGCCAGCAGTGGCTGCAGGTCGGCCAGGTCGGCCTGTCCGAAGCGATGATGGGCGACAAGACCGTCGAGGAGCTCAGCGACAGCATCCTGCGCTTCCTGTCCCAGTACGTCGGCTTCCAGGCCGGCGCGCTGTTCAAGGGCGAGAACGGCCACTTCTACCGCGCCGCGGCCCTGGGCATCCCGGCCGACGCCGACACCCCGCTGCGCTTCGACATCAAGGAAGGCCTGCTGGGCAAGGTCGCCGCCGAGGGCCATGCGACCATCGTCCGCGACGTGCCGGACGGCTACCTGACCATCGGCTCGGCCCTGGGCCACGACAAGCCCAAGCACCTCGTCCTGGTCCCGACCCACGCCGACGACATCGTCAACGCCGTCATCGAGCTGGGCTTCCTGCACGCGGTCGACAGCCAGGTGCTGGAACTGCTGGAGCAGGCCTCGACCTCGATCGGCGTCTCGCTGCGCTCGGCCCGCTACCGCTCGCAGCTGCAGAACGCCCTGGAAGAGACCCAGCGCCAGTCCGAGGAGCTGCAGGTCCAGAGCGAGGAGCTGCGCGTCTCCAACGAGGAGCTGGAGGAACAGGGCCGCGCCCTGAAGGAATCCCAGACCCGCCTGGAGCAGCAGCAGGTCGAGCTGGAGCAGACCAACAGCCAGCTGGAGGAACAGGCCCAGACCCTGGAGACCCAGCGCGACGAGCTGGAGCGCACCAGCGCCGCCATCCAGCTGAAGGCCCGCGAACTGGCCCAGGCCAGCCAGTACAAGTCCGACTTCCTGGCCAATATGAGCCACGAGCTGCGCACGCCGCTCAATTCGCTGCTGATCCTGTCGAAGCTGCTCAGCGACAACCCGGCCGGCAACCTGTCGGGCGAGCAGGTCAAGTTCGCCCAGACCATCGAGTCCTCGGGCAACGACCTGCTGACCCTGATCAACGACATCCTGGACCTGTCGAAGATCGAGGCCGGCCATATCGAGGTGCGTCCCGAAAGCGTGCCGCTGCAACGCCTGACCGGCGACCTGCGCTCGCTGTTCCAGCCCGTGGCCGACGAGCGCAAGCTGGACTTCCAGATCAAGCTGGCCAAGGACGCCCCTGCCCTGCTGGAGACCGATCGCCAGCGGCTGGAGCAGATCCTCAAGAACCTGCTGTCGAACGCCTTCAAGTTCACGCAAGGCGGCGGCGTCACCCTGGCCATCGCCCCGGTCGGCGACGACGAGATCGCCTTCGCGGTGACCGACACCGGCATCGGCATCAAGTCGGAACAGAAGGAAAGCATCTTCGAGGCCTTCCGCCAGGCCGACGGCACCATCAGCCGCAAGTACGGCGGCACGGGCCTGGGCCTGTCGATCAGCCGTGAATTGTCGCGCCTGCTGGGCGGCAAGATCACGCTGGAAAGCACGCCGGGCGAAGGCAGCACCTTCACCGTCACCATCCCGCGCGCCTACGACCCGGCCCGCGTCGCGGCGCGTCCCGAACCGTCGGCCGCCCCGGCCCCCGCGCCGAGCGCGCCGGCCCGCGCCGCCAAGCCGATGACCATGACGATCGACGACGACCGTCACGACCTGACCACGGGCCGCCGCGTGCTGCTGGTCATCGAGGACGACGACAAGTTCGCCGGCATCGTCCGCGACCTGTCGCGGGAGCTCGGCTTCCAGTGCCTGGTCGCCGGCACCGCCGAGGACGCCCTGAAGCTGGCCCGCCAGTTCAAGCCCAGCGCCGTGGTGCTGGACGTCGGCCTGCCCGACGAGTCCGGCCTGATGGTGCTGGACCGCCTGAAGCGCGACGACGCCACCCGCCACATCCCGATCCACGTCATCTCGGGCTCAGATCACAGCCAGACCGCCCTGTCGCTGGGCGCGATCGGCTACATGGTCAAGCCGGTCAAGCGCGAGGCCCTGGCCGAGGTGCTGACCAACCTGCAATCGAAGCTGGCGAGCACGGTGCGTCGCGTCCTGATCGTCGAGGACGACGACGTGCAGCGTGACGCGGTCGGCAAGCTCTTGTCCTCGGGCGATGTCGAGACCGTCGGCGTCGGCACCGCCGCCGAGTGCCTGGAACTGCTGAAGACCGAGACCTTCGATTGCATGGTCCTGGACCTGTCGCTGCCGGACGCCTCGGGCTTCAGCCTGCTGGAAACGCTGAGCCAGGACGGCGAGCACGCCTTCCCGCCGGTCATCGTCTATACCGGCCACGACCTGTCGGCCGACGACGAGACGCGCCTGCGCCGCTATTCCAGCTCGATCATCATCAAGGGCGCCAAGTCGCCCGAGCGCCTGCTGGACGAGGTGTCGCTGTTCCTGCACCAGGTGGTGGCCGAGCTGCCGCCCGAGCAGCAGAAGATGATCAAGAAGGCCCGCAACCGCGACGCGGTGCTGGAAGGCCGCCGGGTGCTGATCGTCGAGGACGACATCCGCAACGTCTATTCGCTGACGAATGTGCTGGAGCCGCGCGGCGCCATCATCGAGATCGCCCGCAACGGCCAGGAAGCCATCGAGGCCCTGGATCGCTCGGCGCAGGGCGACCCGGCCAACGCCGTCGATCTGGTCCTGATGGACGTGATGATGCCGGTGAAGGACGGCCTGACCGCGACCCGCGAAATCCGTCAGGACCCGCGCTGGGCCAAGCTGCCGATCCTGATGCTGACCGCAAAGGCCATGCCCGACGACCAGGAGCGCTGCATCGCCGCCGGCGCCAGCGACTACATGGCCAAGCCCATCGACGTGGACAAGCTGCTGTCGCTGGTCCGGGTCTGGATGCCGAGGTAGGGCGTGTCAGACCAAGTCGAAGACCTCGAGATCCAGCTGCTGCTGGAGGCGCTGTTCCAGCGCTATCACTACGACTTCCGCCACTATGCGCGGGCGTCGATCAAACGCCGCCTGATCCAGGCGCGCCTGCAACTGGGTTTCCCGACCATCTCGGGCATGCAGGACCGCGTGCTGCACGACGCCTCGATGCTGCCGCGCCTGCTGGACTTCCTGACGGTCCAGGTCAGCGAGATGTTCCGCGACCCGACCTACTTCAAGGCCCTGCGCGAGAAGGTGCTGCCGCACCTTAGAACCTACCCCTCGCTGAAGGTCTGGATCGCCGGCTCCAGCACCGGCGAGGAGGTCTATTCGATGGCCATCCTGTTCAAGGAGGAAGGCCTCTACGACCGGACCATCTTCTACGCGACCGACATCAATCCCGAGGCTCTGGCGGCGGCAGAAGCCGGCGTCTACGCCATCGATCGCATCCGCAAGTTCACCGAGAACCACCAGAAGTCGGGCGGCAAGTCGTCGCTCTCGGACTACTACACAGCCGCCTATGGCCGCGCCGCGTTCGACAAGGGCCTGCGCGAGCGGGTGGTGTTCTCCGACCACAGCCTGGTCACCGACGCGGTGTTCGCCGAGATGCATCTGATCTCGTGCCGCAACGTGATGATCTATTTCGATCGCCCTTTGCAGGACCGCGCCATCGGCCTGTTCCACGAGTCCCTGGCCCGCAAGGGCTTCCTGGGGCTGGGCTCGAAGGAGAGCCTGCGCTTCTCCAGTCACGCGGGCGGCTTCAACGACTTCGTGCCCGGCGAGAAGATCTATCAGAGGCGCGAGCCATGACCGCGACGCCGACAAAGGCGGTGGCGATCGGGGCCTCCGCGGGCGCGGTGCAGGCGCTGTTGACCATCCTGCCCGCCCTGCCCGCCAGCTTCTCGCTGCCGGTGCTGGTGGTGGTGCACGTGCCGGCCGACCGCTCGAACGTGCTGGTCCCGCTGTTCCAGTCCAAATGCCGGATCACCGTCAAGGAAGCCGAGGACAAGGAGCCGATCCAGAACGGCGTCATCTATTTCGCGCCGTCGGACTACCACCTGCTGGTCGAGACGGACGGCTGCCTGGCCCTATCCACCGACGAGCTGGTGAACTATTCCCGCCCCTCGATCGACGTCCTGTTCGAGAGCGCGGCGGATTTCTACCGCGACGGCCTGGTCGGGGTGATCCTGACGGGGGCCAATCACGACGGCGCCGCCGGCCTCAAGGCCGTGATGGATGTCGGCGGCGTGGCGATCGTCGAGAACCCGGACGGGGCCTACGCCTCGGCCATGCCCAACGCGGCGCTGGAGGCCACCCCTTCGGCGACGATCATGAACCACGCGCAAATCGTATCCTACCTGTCGAGTCTGGGGACCGCACGATGACGGCGGACAAACCGATCAACTTCCTGCTGGTCGACGACCTGGAGGAGAACCTGCTGGCGCTGGAGGCCCTGCTGCAGCGCGAGGGCCTGACCTGCCTGAAGGCGCGCTCGGGCGAGCAGGCGCTGGAGCTGCTGCTGGTCCACGACGTGGCCCTGGCCCTGCTGGACGTGCAGATGCCGGAGATGAACGGCTTCGAGCTGGCCGAGTTCATGCGCGGCAACACTCGCACCAGCCACGTGCCGATCATATTCGTCACCGCCGGCGTCGCCGACGCCCGTCGCCGTTTCCGGGGCTATGAGGCCGGGGCCGTCGACTTCATCCAGAAGCCGGTCGAGGCCGACGTGCTGCGCAGCAAGGCCGCCGTGTTCTTCGACCTCTATCGCCAGCGCCAGCAGATCGAGGCTCAACGCGACGAGCTGGACCTGGCCGCCCAGGCCCTGCGGCGCGCCGATCGACACAAGGACAGCTTCCTGGCCGTGCTGGCCCACGAACTGCGCAACCCGGTCGCGGCGCTGAGCGGCGGCCTGCATCTGCTGGGCAAGGACCTGGCGCCCGAACGCGCTACCGACATCCGCATCCGCATGGACCGGATGCTGACCCACCTGTCGCATCTGGTCGACGACCTGCTGGACGTCTCGCGCGTCAGCCAGGGCAAGATCTCGCTGCGCAAGTCGCGGATCGAGCTGACCGAGATCCTGCACTCGGCGATCGAGGCCAGCCAGCACAATCTGGACGCCGGCAAGCACCAGTTCGTCGTCGAGATGCCGGCCGAGCCAGTCTGGCTGGACGCCGACCACACGCGCCTGGCCCAGGTGGTGTCCAACCTGCTGAACAACGCCGCCAAATACACGCCCGAGGGCGGGACCGTGACCCTGACGGCGGTCGCCGACGGGGCCATGGCCGAGATCCGCGTGTCCGATACCGGGGTCGGCATCCCGCCCGAGATGCAGTCGCGCATCTTCGAGATCTTCGCCCAGGTCGAGGACCACCTGACCAAGGCTCAAGGCGGCCTCGGCATCGGCCTGGCCCTGGCCAAGCAGCTGGTGTCCCTGCACGGCGGCACGCTGGGCGTGGCCAGCGCCGGTCAGGACCAGGGCAGCGTGTTCACGGTGCGCGTGCCGATCGCGGTGGACGAGGCCTAGGCGGAGCCGAAAACCTCGTCCTTCGACAAGCTCAGGATGAGGTTTTCTACCGCCACGGCCTGAAAGTAGTCCTCATCCTGAGCTTGTCGAAGGACGAGGACGGCCCCGCTGCCCTACGCCGCGAACACCCTCCGCCCCTTCTCCACCGACATCCGGTGCGTCCCGGCGATCTCCAGACTGCGCGCCTTGATGGTCTGCAGGAACAGCCACTCGCCGGTCACGCGCTGGGGCGTGATCTGCATCATCATGTAGCCGCGCTGGCTGGTGTCGGCGAACTTCATCTCGGGATTGGCGGCCATGAAGCCCGCCGCCACCACCTTGGGATCGGCGCCCATGTCGCCTTCCAGGCCGCTGGAGGTCACGCCCTGGCCGGCGAACTCGACCCCGGCGGGCTTGCCGCCCTCCATCAGGCCGTAGGCCCAGGCGTTGTGGCTGTCGCCCGACAGCATGACCAGGTCGGCGTCGGCGGCCTGGGCGGATTTTAAGAGGCGCGAGCGCGCGGCCGGATAGCCGTCCCAGCGGTCCATCCACATCGGCAGCCCTTGAGCCGCCGCGCGGATGTTGTTCTGGTAGCTGGCGACCTTGCGGGCGTTGGTCTCGGGCCGCAGCCAATCGACCGCGCCCTTGGGCATGACGGTGCGGCCCAGGATGGTGCCCATGCCGATCATCTGCCAGCCGCCGGACTTGGCGTTGGCCTTCATGCTGTGGGCCAACCAGCTTTCCTGGGTCGAGCCCATCATGGTCGCGGACGGGTCCCGCCACGGTCCGTCGCGGAACGCCTTCAGCGCCGCATCCGGGTCTTCGGCCTTGAACGTCGCGCCGATGTCGGCCTGCTGGGTGCGGGCCAGCAGCCGCGACTCCGTGCGGTAGAGCGTCGCTAGCGTGCCGATCGGATAGGCCTTCCAAGGCTCGTCCGAGACCGGCATCCACTCGCGATAGACCTGCATGGCGGCGGCGCGGCGGACGTTCCAGTCGCCTTCCTTGGCCGGCTGGTGGTTGGCCGCCCCGCCTTCCCAGCTGTCATTGGCCGACTCGTGGTCGTCCCACAGCGCCACCATCGGCGCGACCTGGTGCAGGCGCTGCAGGTCCGGGTCGGCGCGGTAGAGCGAATAACGCATCCGGTAGTCGGCGATGTTGAGGATTTCGGTCGCCGGCAGCAGCGTGCGGCCCGGCCCCCAGTCGCCGTCCTTCAGCGAGGCGACGCCGTTCTCATAGATGTAGTCGCCGGTGTGCAGCCACAAATCGAGGTCCTTGCGCTCGGCGGCGTGGCCATAGGCGTTGAACACGCCGTACGGCAGGTTCGAGCACGAGAACACCGCCAGGCCGAACCGCGCGGCGGGACCGACCGGCAGGGTCTTGGTGCGGCCGACCGGTGACTTGGTCCCGTCCGGCGCCACGAAGCGGAACCAGTAGACGGTCGCGGGCTTGAGGCCATCCACCGTGACCTTGGCGGTCCAGTCGCGCCAGACGCCGGTGCGCACGGTTCCACCGGCGACCACCTTGGCGAAGCCGGGGTCCAGGGACAGCTCGACGTCGAGGCGCAGGGTCCCCTCGCCCGCCGCCGGGACATAGCGTGTCCACAGCAGCATGGCGTCGGAGGCGGGCTCGCCGCTGGCGACGCTGTGGGTGAAGCCGGTGGCGGTCAGCAGCTGGCGGGCCAGGGCCGCGCCGGCCGGCAGCGCCAGGGCGGCCAGGCCCAGGCTGCCGCCCAGGATCAGGTTGCGGCGATCGATCTTCAGAACCATGACGCGGTCCTCGAGCTTTGGATTTTCGGAAAAGGAAATGGCCGCGCCGAAGGGGGCGGCGCGGCCATGGACGGAACCTGAGCGACCTAGAAGGTGCCCTTGATCCCGACGTTCCACATCGAACCGTAGATGCTGTACTGCTGCACCCGGCTGCGATCGTTCGAATAGATGATGTCCGGCGCGTTGAAGATGTTGCGGCCGGCCAGCATGACCTCGAACTGACGGTTGATCTTGTAGCTGGCGCTGACGTTCCAGAGCTCGCGCGGGGCGTGGTACAGGATGCCGTTGTTGGCGGTCGTCGGCGTATTGCTGAGCGCGCTGGTGCGGTACTTGCCCTGGGCGTTGCCGGTCAGCTGGAAGTCGAACTTGCCGTAGCTGTAGCGCAGGCCCCAGTTGGCCGCCGTCTTCGGCGTGTTCACGCGCACGCCGTCCGGATCCAGCTTGGTGATCGAACCGCGCAGGCCCAGGCCCCGCAGCATGCCCGGCAAGAAGGTCAGCTGCTGGTCGTATTCCAGCACGATGCCCTTGTTGGTGCTGGTGCCCGGCAGGTTCTGGGCGCTGCGGAAGGTGTAGCCAGCATAGTCGGCCGGGTTGTAGCCGACGTCTTCCGGGTTCACCGTGATGCCGGTGACCTGCATGTCCTTGACGTCCAGCTGATAGGCCGAGATGCCGATCACGCCCGACGGCTCCAGATAGTACTGCAGGCTGGCGAAGTACTTGGTCGAGTGCTCGGGCTTCAGCAGCGGGTTGGGCACGGTGACGAACAGGTTGGTGTCGTCCACGGCCACCACGCCGCCCAGATTGCCGTAGTCCGGACGCAGGATCGACTGGCTGAAGGCCAGCTGGCCGACCAGCTTCTTGGTGAAGTCGTACTTGGCGCCGCCGCTCAGGAACCAGTCGTCATACTCGCCGTGGCGGGTCGTGTAGGCGCCGTTGCGGTACTGGTACAGCAGGCCCGGCACGGTGCTGACCGACAGGCCGGCGGCGGTGACTTCCTTGGCCGAGCGGATGTCGGCGACGCGGGCGTCGGTCTGGGTCTTCTCGTAGCGCAGGCCAAGGTCGAACTGGGCCTTGCCGACGCGCGGCTGCACTTCGAAATAGGCCGCCTGGACCGTCTCGCCGACCTTCTTGTTGTTGTCCAGCTGGCGCTTCAGATTGCCGACGGTGTCGGGCACGAAGTACTCGGGGTGCTGGGCGTAGATGTCGTAGGTCGCGTAGTTGCTGTCGGCGCGCCAGTGCTGGTCGTTCAGGTTGCCGGCGTCGAAGCCGTGGATCAGGAACTGATAGCCCTTGGTCCAGGGGATGACGGCTTCCGGGGCCTTCTGGGTCAGGTCGCCCGTCGGGCCGACATACTGGAACTGCTGGAACGAGCCCTCATTGGTCTTCCAGACGTTGGTCCGGTAGGTGCCGCCGGCCAGGATCTTCAGCTGCACATCGCCGAGGGTGAGCTTCTTCTTCAGGTCCAGATTGGCGCCGTACATGCGGTTGCCAGCGTCGGATTCCGACGTGCGGATGTTGTTGCCGATGTCGTCGTCACGATTGAAGCTGGTCGGATCGCTCCACGAGCGGCCGGCGGTCTGCTTCAGGGTCCATTCGTTTGACTCCGTCGAGGCGCGGTCCAGCGTGAAACCGATACGGGTCAGGTAGTCGTCGGTGCGCTGGAAGAAGCCCTTGGAATTGTCCCGGAAGTTGAACTCCGAGCTGGAATAGCTGCCGCGCAGCAGGGCCTCGAAGGTGTCCCCGCGATATTCCAGCTTCGGCGAGAACACCCACGAGGGCGTGCCGGCGTAGCGGTGCGAATACTGGGTGTGCAGACGGGTGTTGGTCCCGTTCGGATTGACCACGATGTGGGTCGGGGTCGAGTCCGCCGTGGTCTGCGACGCCGTCGTCGTGCCGAAGATCAGGAAGGTGTACTGGTTGAAGTACTCGACGTCGTAGAACGAGTAGCTCGAGCGCAGCGACGCCGCCCACTGGTCGTTGATCTTGTAGTCGACGCTGAGGTTGGCGGCCTTGCGGTGGGTCAGCTTCGGACCCGGGCGCCACATCACCTGATAGGGCATCACCCGGCCGCTCGCCAGGTACGACCAGTCGGTCTGGATGCGGTCCTGCTGGACGAAGTTGGCGTTGTAGCTGGCGTTGAAGGCGATCCCCAGGCGGCCGTTCAGGAACACGTCCGCATAGCCCACCTGGGCCGACGGGAAGATCGTCGAGTGCTTCTTGTCGTCCGGCAGGTACTGGCGCGACAGCGTGGAGTCGGACGTGCCGACGCCGCCCAGCTGGAAGCGCAGCAGACGGCTGTTGCGCTGGAACGCGTACTTGCTGCGCAGGTTGATGGCGCCGCCGGGGCTGTCGGCGTCCATGCTGGCCTGCAGGGTGTTGTTCAGCTCGATGGAGTCGATGCCGGTGATCGACATCTGCTCGAACGAGTTCTGGCGGCCGTTGTTGTTGTTCGAGGTGGCGGTCGCCATGCGGGCGCCGTCGGTGGTGAAGGTCGAGTATTTCGGGTCCAGGCCGCCGATGCGGACGGCCGTGGCGTCGACCTCGGTGTAGTCGATCGACAGGCCGGGCATGTTCTTCATGAACTCGCCCACGTCGCCCATGGTCAGGGCGCCGAAGTTGTCGGCGGCGACCACGGTCTTGGCGTTGGTCGAGGCGCGGCGCTCCATGATGGCGGCGGCCTGGCCTTCGCGCTTGGCGGTGATGGTCACCGCTTCGACGCCTTCGGTGGCCGAGGCCAGCGGCTGCAGCGAGAACTCGACGGTCGCCGTCTGGTCCGAGGTGACCGTGACGACCTGCTTGGATTCCTGCAGGCCCGCATATTTGACCACCACGGTCACGTCGCCGGCCGGGACGCCGGTCAGTCGAAAGTCGCCGCCGTTCTCGGACAGGGCGACGATCGGCGTGCCCTCGACCCGGACCTCGGCGTTGCGGACGTACTCATTGGTCGCGGTGTTGAAGACCCGGCCGCGAACCATGCCCGAGCCCACGCCGGCCTGGGGGCGCGAGGCGCCCGCGGCGGACGCGGCCTTCAAGGTGATGATCTGGCCGTCGTCGCTGTCGATGCGCAGGGCGGTGCCCGCGATCAGGCGACGCAGCGCCGCACGCACGTCCATCGTGCCCTTCACGGCCGGGGTCTGGACGCCGTTCAGGTCGCGCGCCGGCGCCACGATCTGCACCTGGCCCTGACGGGCCAGCTCGGGGATGGCGCGGACGGCCGCCTGGGCCGGGATGTCGAAGACGCGTTCCTGCGCCATGGCGGGCACGGCGATCGCAAGCGTCATGATCGACGCCCCGCAGGCGAGGAAGGAATAACGGGAAGTCATAGGCCAGTGCCCCCAAAGTCATCGCGTTGGTCGCGACCTTCGCGATTGAGAGGAACCGCCCGAGGCCTTCCGCTAACGGTAACAAAAACTTCTTATTCGGCGACCGATCGACGGCTCAGCACCACGGTGTCGCCCGTCTGGTCCAGTTTCGCGTCGAACACCCGCGCGATGGCCCGACTGAAACCCACCGGATCATTTGCCGCGAACAGGCCCGTGACCGGCTCGCGCGCCAGGACAGGGTCGTCGACCTGGATGCGGGTGCCGCTGTAGCGGGCGAACACGGCCGCCGCCTGGCTCAGCGTCTCGCCCTCGAAGGCCAGCTTGCCCTCGCGCCAGGCCAGCTCGCGCGTGACCGTCTCGGGCGCGATGGCCTGCGGGCGTTCGGCGGCGGGATGGTCGGACAGTAGCAGCCGCGTATTGCTGGCGAGGCGAACCGCGTGGGCCGAGATCAGGACCGGCGCGACCTCGACCAGGCCCTGGTTGACCAGCACGTCGACGGGCGCCTGTTCCAGCTTGCGGACGCGGAAATTGGCCTGCGCCGTGCTCAGCTGCCGCCCGTCGACCTCGACGATGAACGGCCGCTGGTCGTCGCGCGCCACCGAGAAATAGGCCTCGCCCTTCAGCAGGGTGACGACGCGCCGGCCTTTGTCGTAGCGGACGCGGATCTTGGTCTCGGTGTTCAAGAGGACGGTGGAGCCATCCTTCAGCGGGGCCAGACGGATCTCGCCACGCTCGGTGCTGATCACCGTGCCGGCGGCGGCGGGCAGGCCCACGGCCAGGGCGGCCATGGACGCGGCCACGGCCGCGCCGCCGCCCCACGCCAGCGCTTGGCGGCGGGACAGGCGCGCGACCTTCGGTTCGCTGAAGTCGGCGGGATCGAAACCGTCGCCCAGCGCTTGGGCCGACTCGCTCATCATCGACAGGGCCTGGGCGCGCAGCATCGCGCCCTTGCGGCGCGGATCGCCCTTCAGCCAGGCCTGATAGGCCTCTTCGTCCTGCGTCGTCAGAGGTCCACGGTCCAGCCGCGCCGTCCAGTCGGACGCCGCCTGATCAATGTCTCGACTGGATTCTCGCTGTGCCATCTACGGGCGCAATCTCCGCTTTCAAAGTCTTAGAGGTTTGAGGCCGCCGGTTTCCGCTACGACCAAACCAATCAATCAAAAATAGGACGCCTCGGGATATGTGAGTCTCGACCGTATTCTCGGAAATCCGCATCTGCGCGGCGATCTCGCGCTGAGGCAATCCCTTGACCCGCCTGAGCACGAAAGCTTCGCGGGTCTTGGCCGGCATCGCCGCGATCGCCTGGGCCAGTTGGCGAAGTTCATCGCGATCGATCGCCAAGCGCTCGGGCGTCGCGGCTTCGTCCGGATGCTCCAGCCGCTCCAGGTCCTCGACCGTCTGGATCGAGACGATGCGGGCCCGGCGCACGTGGCGCACCACGATCGAGCGGGCCACCTGGAAGAGATAGGCGCGCGGATGGCGGATGCCCTCGACGCTCTCCAGCTCGGCCAGGATGGCGTAGGATTCCTGGATGACGTCGTCGGGATCGACCCCGACCGGCGCGCTGCGCGTCAGCCAGCCCCGCAGCGCGGATTCGTGCGGCAGGATGTTCCGCAGGAACCACCGCGTTCTTTCCCTGTCGGCGCTCATTGTCTGTCCGCTGACTGCTCACCCCGGAGCCCTCGCCTAGAGGTCAAATGTGACACCTGGACCTCAGCGCGCGGAAAGGTTGTCCGAGAGCTTTCGCAACTCCTCGGCGGTGACGGGGACGAAGGGCTTGGCGGGCTCGCCGGTCCAGCGATTGAGGGTCAGGTCGGCGGTCTGGCCGTCCGGGGTCTTGGCGTTGACCGCCAAGTAGAACAGCCCCTGCCCCACCGGCTGGAGGCCCACGTCGGCCTTTTGGCTCCAGCCGCGCACGCCAGTGGCCGGGTCCTTCAGGCCGTCCTCGGCCAGCGGGATCAGGCTGCCCTGCTCGCCCACGCCGATCAGCTCACCGGTCTTCGGCTTTGCGGCGGCGTCGAACGCGTAGAGGCCGTAGTTCGGCCAGTTGGGCTTTTGACCTAGATACACGCCCATGAACCAGCGCTTGGACGCATCGTCATAGGCCAGGTTCTGCACGCCGTAGCGGGTGTTGCCGGTGCGGACGAAGACCTTGGCGTCCACGGTCGCCGGCCCGTTGTGGTGCGGCGCGGCCTCGGTCAGCGGGCTGGCGTAGCGGCCCCAGTCGGCGATGTCGTATTGCAGCAGCACCTGCTGGTCGTTGTCGGTCCGCGTGGTGTTGCCATAGATCCCGTAGGCCACGGTCAGATAGCGCTTGCCGTCCGTCTGGCCGAACGCCGGACCGAACGACACCCCATCGATGCCCGAGGCGTCGTAGCGGTGATCGGGCGAGGCCACGACGTCACCCTTGAACTTGCCATCATCGCCCTCGAACACCCCGTCGCCGTTCAGGTCGGCGCTGTAGTCCTTGACCACTTCGGGCAGATAGACGGTGCGGAAGAGTTCGCTCTTGGAGGCCTCGATCCCGACCCGGTCCAGCCGGGCGACGTCGATCACGGCGATGTAGAAGGCCTTGTCGTCCTTGTACTCCAGCGAGCCATAGACCTTGCCGTCGGCGGCGTTGAAGTCGAGGTCGCCCAGGTGTCCGGTCCACCCCACCAGCGTGCCGATCAGCTTGCCGCTGAAGTCGTACTTCGCCAGCAGCGTCGTGAACGAGTAGTAGATGAACCCGCCCTTCACATCGACGGCGACGCCCTGCACGTGGCCGGCCTTCCAGGTCCCGCCATTCTGGGTCAGCGGCAGCTTGGCTAGGCCGCCTTCCGCCAGCGCGGGACCCGCGAAGCCGAGCGCCAGGATCGAAGCGGCCAGGGCCAGATGACGACGAACGGACATGCGACGACCCCGACCTTGCGTTGGCGGGCGGAGCTAGGGCGTCTTGGCGACAGCTTGATGACAGTCAGGCGACTTCGCGGATCGAGAAGCTCTGCTCGACCAGGGTCGCCCGACCAAAGATGGTCATGAAGGCGATGTCGGCCGCGTCCCGGCCCGTGGCCACCCGCACCAGGCCGTCGATCGGCGCACGCCCCGTGGCGTCGACCAAGCGCCAACGGCCGCCCAGATAGACCTCGGCGATGGCGTGCAGGTCCGGCGGCTCCAGCTTCCAGGCATAGGCGCTGACCGCCCGCGCCGGGATATCGGCGGCGCGGCACAGGCCGATGATCAGGTGGGTGAAGTCGCGGCAGACGCCGGCCCGGTCGACCAGGGTGTCGATCGCCGTCGTGCCCGAATGACTGACCCCGGCGACGTAGTCGATGTGCTCGGCGATCCAGTCCAGCATCGCCTGGACCTTGACCCCGCCCTTCAGCTCGCCGAACTCTCGGTCGACGAAGCTCTCCAGCCGGTCGGACGGGCTGTAGCGGCTGGCGCGCAGGAACGGCAGCACCTCGCTGGGCAGGTCGCGGATGGCCATGGCGGGCGCATCGATCAGGTCGTGGTCGCGATGCATGATCTCGACCTGGGCGCGGTAGAGGGCGTTGACCGTTCCCGAGGCTGTGAACACCGTCCGCCGCTCGAAGGTCACCGGATCATCGACCCGCACCGCATCGACATTGGGCCAGAAGGTCAGGGCCTCCAGCCCGACCACCTGGTCCGGGCCATGGGCGGCCTCGACCAGTAGCAGCACCTCGCACGGGGTCGCGAAGTCGTAGGTCAGCGAGGCTTCGACATCGAGACGCATGGAAATCCTGAGGATGGCGCGAGGGTCGCGCCGCCTAACAATCCGCCAGGATGGCTTCGGTTCAGAACCTCTATCGCGCGAACGGAAAAGGCGACAGCGACTTGCTCGTTTCCTCGACCAGCAGGGTGCGATTGATCGGCGCCGCGGCCCGCTGCGGACAGGCCGGCCGCTCGCAGATCCGGCACGAAGGCCCGATCTCGGTGGTGATCGGCGCGGCCATGTCCAGGCCCCGCGCGTGGACCAGCTTGGAGGCGTATTTCAGCTCGCAGCCCAGGCCGACGACCAGCTCGTCCTCCAGCCCGGCCTGCAAGCCGGACGTCCGGCGCACCGTCCGCGACAGGGTGAAATAGCGCTCGCTGTCCGGCGTCTCGATCACCTGGGTGACGATGCGACCCGGAGTCTTGAAGCTGTCGTGGACGTTCCAGCGCGGACAGGCGCCGCCGAAGCGCGAGAAAGGGAAAGGCCCGGCCGCGAAGCGCTTGGAGATGTTCCCCGCCGCGTCCAGCCGCATCATGAAGAACGGCACGCCGCGCGAGCCCTGGCGACCCAGGGTGGTCAGCCGCTGGGCCGCCTGCTCGTAGCTGATGCCGAAGCGCGGCCGCACCCGCTCGATGTCGTAGCCGCTGGCCTCCATGGCCGCCAGGAACGGCTCGTAGGGCATCATGATCGCGGCGGCCAGATAGCTGTCGAGGAACACCTTCAGCAGCTGGCGCGTGGCGCGATCGGGGGCCTTGAAGCGGTCGGTCAGGTCCGACAGCACCTCGCCGCCCTCCATCAGCCCCAGCTGGTAGCACATGCCGAAGGTGCGACTGGCGTGGGCCAGGGTCTCAGACAGCATCAGGCGCTTGCGGTGATGGTCGTAGCGGCGCAGCGAGCCGGTCATCACCTCGACCGGCATGATCCGGGTCTGGATGCCGAACTTGCTCTGCAGACGCTCGCGGACGGCCGGGGCCAGGTCCTGCGGATCGGCCTTCAGCTGGACGACGATCTTCTCGGCCAGGGTCTCCAGCTCGGCGAAGTGGTTGCGCTGGGCGCCGACCAGGTCGCGGACCCAGTCGGTGGGCGAGGACTGGTCCGACGCCGGCCCCGTCCCGTCCGGCCGCTCGAAGGCCCCCAGGTCGATCATCCGGCCGCGATCCAGATAGGCGCGATAGAGCCGCGCCATGGCCTCGGCCAGCCCCGGCGACAGCTCGGCGACCTCGGCCGCCTCGTGGCGCGAGACGCCCAGGTCGGCGAACATCTTGTCGGCCAGCACCTCTTCCAGCCCCGCCCCGCCGCCCGGGTCGTCGGCCGACAGGCTGCGCAGATCGAGATCGTAGGCGTCGGCCAGCCGCAGCAGGATCTGCGCCGTCACCGGCCGCTGGTTGCGCTCGAGCAGGTTCAGGTAGCTGGCCGAAACGCCCAGCTCCTCGGCCATCCGCGCCTGGGTCACGCCCAGATCGCGCCGCAACCGCTTGAGCCGCCCGCCCAGGAACAGCTTCTTGTCATTTTGCTTTTGTGCGAGCGTCGCCATTCGGTCAACTTGTCACGACTTTACAGAAATTACAAAGTCGATCTTTGACAAATTTCCTTCAATAGGTTCGACCGCCACCGCAGTGCAGCGCTAGCTCTCCCTCACGAGTTTTCCTTGGCCCGCAAGGCTCTCAGCCACGGCCACCGTAGTGGGATCGAACGACCATGACGCAGCGCAAGACCTATGCCGACCACCGCGACGCCCTGCTGGCGCGCTATCCCCAGGGCGTGACGCCGGGCGGCGTCGACATCGACGACATCATCCAGCTGAAGCTGCAGAACACCTTCAACACCCACCTGGACATCGCCCGCGCGATGGCTCCGGTCATGCGCGCCGACATGGCCGCCTACGACGCCGACAGTTCCAAGTTCACCCAGTCGCTGGGCTGCTGGTCGGGCTTCCACGCCCAGCAGATGATCAAGTCGGTCAAGCGCCTGCGCGGCACGACCAAGGGCGCCTATGTCTACCTGTCGGGCTGGATGGTCGCGGGCCTGCGCAACCGCTTTGGCCACCTGCCCGACCAGTCGATGCACGAGAAGACCTCGGTCGTCGATCTGATCCAGGAGATCTATGTCTCGCTGCGCCAGGCCGATGAAGTCGGCATCAATGACCTCTTCAAGGCCCTCAGCGCCGCCCGCAAGGCCGGTGACCAGGTCGCCGAGCAGGCCGCGATCAAGGCGATCGACAACTTCGAGACCCACGTCGTTCCGATCATCGCCGACATCGACGCCGGCTTTGGCAACGAGCACGCGACCTACCTGCTGGCCAAGGAGATGATCAAGGCCGGCGCCTGCTGCCTGCAGATCGAGAACCAGGTTTCGGACGCCAAGCAGTGTGGCCACCAGGACGGCAAGGTCACCGTGCCGCGCGAGGACTTCATCGAGAAGCTGCGCGCCTGCCGTCTGGCCTTCGAGGAGCTGGGCGTCGACGAAGGCGTCATCGTCGCCCGCACCGACAGCCTGGGCGCGGGCCTGACCCAGAAGATCCCGGTCAGCACGGGCGAAGGCGACCTGGCCGCCGACTACATCAAGTGGCTGAAGACCGAGGCCATCACGCCGGAAAACCCGCTGAAGGACGGCGAGCTGGCGATCATGAAGGACGGCGCCTTCCACAAGCCCGTGCGCATGCCCAACGGCCTGTTCGCCTTCCAGGACGGCACCGGCCGCCAGCGCGTCATCGAGGACTGCATCGCCAACCTGACGCAAGGCGGCGCCGACCTCCTCTGGATCGAGACCGACACCCCCAACGTCGACGAGATCGCCGCGATGGTGGCCGAGGTCCGCAAGGTCGTGCCGAACGCCAAGCTGACCTACAACAACTCGCCGTCGTTCAACTGGACGCTCAATCTGCGCAAGCAGGTCCGCGACCAGTGGATCGCCGAGGGCAAGATCCACAAGGACAGCTATCCGGACGGCAACGTCCTGATGTCGGCCGAGTACGACAACAGCGACCTGGGCCGTGAGGCCGACGAGCGCCTGGCCCGCTTCCAGGTCGACATCGCCGCCCGCGCCGGGGTGTTCCACAACCTGATCACCCTGCCGACCTTCCACCTCACCGCCAAGAGCGTCGACGAACTGTCGCGCGGCTACTTCGGCGACGAGCGGATGCAGGCCTATGTCAACACGGTGCAGCGCGAGGAGATCCGCCGCGGCGTCTCGGCCGTGAAGCACCAGCACGAGGTCGGCTCGGACCTGGGCGACACCTTCAAGGAGATGGTCGCCGGCGAGCGCGCCCTGAAGGCCGGCGGTCACGCCAACACCATGAACCAATTCGCGGCCGAATAGAGGAGAGCCTAGTCATGAATGCCTTCGCCCCCGCCAACATGCCTGACACCAACGCCGAGCAACGCGCCATCGATCGCGTCGCCGAGGCCTCCCACCGGCTGAACGAAGCCGTGCGCCGCGCCATCGAGGCCGGCTACTCGGTGGAACTGGTGCGCGCCTCGCGTCACCACGACGGAACGGGTAACTGGGGCGATCAGATCGTCCCCACCGTCCGTCCCAACGGCGCCGAAAAGAGCGCTTAGAACCGAGAGAGTCCGACGCCTCGCGTGGTCCTCGTCCTTCGACAAGCTCAGGATGAGGACCATTGCAGGCGCCCCAACTTCGTTGCTTGCAGTCAGAATTCCCAGCAGAAACGCTTCAGTAGAAACCTCACCCTGAGCCTGTCGAAGGGCGAGGTTTCGGACCCACGGAAAGCTTCCCATGCCGCTCGACATCGCCGCCAACATCCAGGTCACCGGTCCGGTCGAAGGCCGCGCGGCTGAAGTACTCACCCCGGAAGCCCTCGACTTCGTCGCCGACCTGCACCGTCGCTTCGACGCGCGCCGTCGCGCGCTGCTGGCCGCCCGCGACGCGCGGCAGGCCAGGTTCAACGCCGGCGAGCTGCCGGACTTCCTAGCCGAAACCGCCCACGTCCGCGCCGCCGACTGGAGCGTCGCCCCCGTCCCCGCCGACCTGCTGGACCGCCGCGTCGAGATCACCGGCCCGGTCGACCGCAAGATGATCATCAACGCCCTGAACTGCGGGGCCAAGGTGTTCATGGCCGACTTCGAGGACGCCACCGCCCCGACCTGGGCCAATGTCGTCGAGGGCCAGGTCAATCTGAAGGACCGCTGGTCCGGCGATCTCACCCACGTCGACGCCAAATCCGGCAAGGCCTACGCCATGGGCCCGACCCCGGCGGTGCTGAAGATCCGCCCGCGCGGCTGGCACCTGATGGAGCGCCACCTGGAGGTCGACGGCCAGGCCGTGGCCGGGGCGCTGTTCGACTTCGGCCTCTACGCCTTCCACAACGCCAAGGCCGCCATCGCCGCCGGCTCGGGGCCCTACTTCTACCTGCCCAAGCTGGAGAGCCATCTGGAGGCCCGCCTCTGGAACGACGTCTTCGTCCGCGCCCAGGAAGCGCTCGGCCTGCCGGTCGGCACGATCAAGGCCACGGTGCTGATCGAGACGATCCCCGCCGCCTTCGAGATGGACGAGATCCTGTTCGAGCTGAAGGACCACATCGTCGGCCTCAACTGCGGCCGCTGGGACTACATCTTCTCGTTCATCAAGCGCCTGGGCCGCACGCCCGCCTTCCTGACCCCGGACCGCTCGGCCATGGTCATGGGCAAGGCGTTCCTGGGCGCCTATTCGCTGAAGCTGATCCAGACCTGCCACCGCCGGGGCGCCTTCGCCATGGGCGGCATGGCGGCCCAGATCCCGGTCAAGGGCGACGACGCCGCCAACCAGGCCGCCTTCGCCAAGGTCAAGGCCGACAAGGAGCGCGAGGCCGGAGCCGGCCACGATGGCACCTGGGTCGCCCACCCCGACCTCGTCCCGGTGGCCATGGAGGTCTTCGACCGCCTGATGCCGGCCGCCAACCAGCGCGACAAAACGCTGGCGGACGTCGCCATCACCGCCGCCCAGATGCTGGAGCTGCACGAGGGTGTCCGCACCGAGGCCGGGGTTCGCGAGAACATCCGCGTCGGCGTGCGCTACACCCAGGCCTGGCTGGAAGGCCGGGGCGCCGTGCCGCTCTACAATCTGATGGAGGACGCGGCGACGGCCGAGATCTGCCGCACCCAGCTGTGGCAGTGGATCCGTCTCGGCGCCGCGCTGGACGACGGCCGCGAGCTGACCTCGGAGCTGTTTGTCAGCCTGTTCACCCAGGAGATGGCCGACCTGCGCCGCGACTTCGGCTCGCCGCGCCTGGAAGCGGCGGCCGAACTCTTCACCCGCATGGTGCTGTCCGACAGCCTGGAAGAGTTCCTGACCCTGCCGGCCTACGAACTGATCTAGTTCGGCGCCGGCTTGGCCAACTTGCCGCTGACGATCTTCTGGAAGGTCGTCAGCGGGCACAGGCTCGCACAGCCCGGGATCTGGAAGTACGAATAGGCTGGCGGATTGGCGGCCGTCAGCGGCTGCAGCTCGCGCAGCTGGTCCATGGTCTGGGCCGTGTAGAAGGCGCGCACGAAGGCCTCGCCCTTGGCGTTGCGCAGCAGCTCGAAACCCATGGCCCCGCCGGGCGGCGGATCGTCCTGCGGATAGTCGGCAGCGGTGAAGTGGACGTCCAGCATACCGCGCAGGGCGGCGATGTTGGTGTCGTGGCCGACCAGCAGGGTCAGCTTGCCCGTCCCGGCCTCGCCGCCCAGGGCCTTGAGGATCTCGGCGGCGACCGGCGCGGCATAGCGCTGGGCGACGTAGGGGTTGCCGACCTCGTAGCGGAACTTGACGGTGTGGAAGCGCAACAGCGCCTGGATGTCGGCCTTGGAGGCACGGCCCCAGCCGACCTGGTCCATCGGCTTGCCTTCGACATATTCCAGCAGGACCGTCTGCCCCGCCGTCGAGGCCACGCCCAGAGCGCCTTCCAGGGAGGCGTTGTCATCCTTGGCGGCCTCCAGGTGCGACGCGCGGTCCAGGCGACGGCCCAGCACGCGGTCCAGGATGGCGAACTCCTTGGCCATCGCCTTGGTCTCGGCGGCGATGCCCGGCTTCTGGCGCTGCGAGGCCTTCAGGGCGATGTCGCCGTCGATGATCGAGGCCGGGTGGAAGATCACGTCGGTCTCTTCGCTGTCCGGACGGGCGACCTTCAAGTCGCAGCCGGGCTGCAGGCCTTCGACGAAGGCCTCGGCGGTCTTGATGGCGCGCGGCTTGCTGCTGGCCCAGGCGACGATGTCGCCGCTCGGCGCGCAACCCTCGCGCGGCAGGATCCCGCGCGCGCCCAGGAAGGTGCGGTAGTACGCGCCCATCAGCCGCGCGCCGTCGGCGCCGTGCGGGGTCAGGTCGCCGTAGGGGGTGGTCCAGCTGAACCACGGCTGGGCGGTCGTGCCGGCCGGCGTGGCCTGGGCCTTGGTCGGCGGACGGACGCTGTGGCGCATGACCATGACCACGCGTTCCAGCTTCAGGCTATCGGTGGGATCGGCGGCGTGCGCCGCGATGGGGAAAAGGGCCGGCGCGGCGATCGCCGCCGCCATCAGCATGTTTCGCATCCCCGCCATCGATCCCTCGCCCCGTGTCGTTTCTGCGACGGGCTCTAGGCTAGATCGGCGACGCAAGCATGACAGCAAAAGAAAAGCCCGGCGAATGGCCGGGCTTGAGAAGTAGGGAGGAAACGCCCCAGGAAGGGCAGAGGCCTCGGGCCTCACGGGTGTTCATCTATGCCCGGAAGAACACCGTTCAAGGGCAGCCTCGAAAAAACTTCGGTTTCAACGCGCTTGGCTTGGCGGGGCCGTGTGGTAAAGCGCCAGTCCATGTCTGATCCGACCGATCCCGCCGACACCCCGCCCGCTCCGAAGCCGCGCAAGCCTCGCAAGCCGCGCGCCCAGGCGGCGATGACCTCGGCGGCCGTCCTGCCCGAGACCCCGGCCGAGCCCGCGCCAGCGCCCAAGCCGCGCCGTCCGCGCAAGCCGCCCGCGCCGACGCCGCCGGTCGAGGCTGTCGTCGAGACGCCGGAAGCGGTCGAAGCGGTCCCGGCGCCTGAACCCGAGGCCCTGCCCGAAGAAGCCCCCGCGCCCGAAGCCGAGGTCGTGTTGCCGGAAGCCGTCGAGGCGATCCCGGAAGCGGCCCTCTCGCCGGCCGAACCCGCCCCGACCAAGAAGCCGCCGATCTGGAAGCGCCCCGCCTGGCTGATCGGCGCGGCCGTCGCCGTCGTGCTGGCCGTCGTGCTCGTCGCCTCGCTGTTCTGGTCGCTGCCGCTGAGCCGCGCCCTGGAGCCGCTGAACAATTCGGCCATCGTGCTGGTCGCCGAAGACGGCTCGCCGATCGCCCGTCGCGGCTCGTACAAGGAAGCCCCGATCGACGTCGCCAAGCTGCCGAAGTACGTGCCGGGCGCCTTCATCGCCATCGAGGACCGCCGCTTCTACAGCCACATGGGCGTGGACCCGAAGGCCATCGCGCGCGCGCTGGGCAAGAACGCCCAGGCCGGCGGCGTGTCGGAAGGCGGCTCGACCATCACCCAGCAGTTGGCCAAGAACGCCTTCCTCAGCAGCGACCGCAACCTGCGTCGCAAGGCGCAAGAAGCGATGATCGCCGTCTATCTGGAAGCCCGTCTCTCCAAGGACGAGATCCTGTCGCGCTATCTATCGTCGGTCTATTTCGGCGACGGGGCCTTTGGCCTGCGCGCCGCGGCCCGGCACTATTTCGGCAAGCAGCCCGAGCAGCTGTCGGTCGGCGAAGCCGCCATGCTGGCAGGCCTCGTGAAAGCCCCTTCCCGCCTGGCGCCGACCAACAATATCGAAGGCGCCCGCGAGCGGATGCGCGTGGTGCTGGGCGCCATGGTCGAGACCAAGACCATCACCCAGGCCCAGGCCGACGCGGTCGGCGAGGTCTCTGCGGTCGAAAATCCGGACAAGCTGCCGACCGGCTCCTACTTCGCCGACTGGGCCTTGCCCCAGGCCCGCGCCTCGATCGGCGCCCGCTATGGCGAGACGGTCGTCCAGACCACCCTGGACCCGGAGCTGCAGGAGAAGGCCGAGCGCATTCTCAACGACTATATCGAGCGTGACGGCAAGGTCCTGAACATCACCCAGGGCGCCCTGGTGGCCATGCGCAAGGACGGCCGCGTCGTCGCCATGGTCGGCGGCCGCGACTACAAGACCAGCCAGTTCAACCGCGCCGACGGCGAACGCCAGCCGGGCTCGTCGTTCAAGCTGTTCGTCTATCTGGCCGCCCTGCAGTCGGGCATGACCACCACCAGCCCGATCCTCGACACTCCGGTGCAGGTCAGCGGCTACACGCCCAAGAACCACGAGGGCAAATACCGCGATCGCGAAATCCCGCTGATCAGCGCCTTCGCCGCCTCGTCGAACGTCGCGGCCGTGCGCCTGGCCCACGACCTGGGTCCGGCCCGGGTGATCAAGGTCGCCCGCCAGCTGGGCGTCACCGAGAAGATTCCCGACGATCTGACCATGGCCCTGGGCACTGGCGGCATGAGCCTGACACACCTGACGGCGGCCTATGCCTCGATCGCGGCCGGCGAATATCCGATCACGCCGCACGCCCTGGACAGCTTCAAGGCCCCCAAGACCACCGCCTATGACCCCAAGGTGCTGACCGGCATGCGCGACCTGCTGCGCTCGGCCACCCATCGCGGCACGGGCCTGGAAGCGGCCATCGACGGCGCGTTCGGCAAGACCGGCACCACCCAGGACTATCACGACGCCCTGTTCGTCGGTTACGTCGACGACCTGGTCGTGGGCGTCTGGGTCGGCAATGACAACAACAGCTCGATGAACGGCGTGGTCGGCGGCGGCGAGCCCGCCAAGATTTGGAAGGCCTTCATGCTGTCGGCCCTGGGCCGCAGCGCCGGGCCGGCGATCATCGAGGACCCGCTGGACGATCTGGGCCTGCCGCTGGAAGGCGAGATCGGCCCGGACGGCCTGCCGCTGGCGCCGCTGACGGTCCCGACCGATCCGGCCCCGCCGGCGCCAGCTGCGCCCGCCGTCCCCGTGGCTCCGCCGCCCGAACCCCGCGCTTAGCAGGAGAGCCGACATGTCCGACGACCGTGAAGACCTGTCGGCTCTCGCAGAGGCCAAGGCCGGCCCCTTCCACGCCCGCGCCGAGGCCCGCGCCACCCGCGAAGGCCTGATCACCTTCGGCGTGGTGATGAGCGGCGTGCTGCTGTCGGCGGCGCTGCTGGTTTGGGCCGTGCGGCGGCCGGTCCGCTAGGACGCCAGATAGGCGCGGCCCAGCCGCACCAGTTCGTCCTCGAACTCGCGGCTTTCCAGGAAGTCGGCGCCCTCCAGCACCGCCGCCCGCATCGCGCCGTGGATGGCGCGCGACAGCACGAAGGCCTGCACGCGGGTCAGAGGCCGGCCTTGGGCGTCGGTCAGGCCTTCCTCGGCCGCCGAGAACTTCGCGGCCAGTTCCGCGTGGTCGGCCTGGGCCAACAGCGCCGAGGCCGCGATCCGCCGCGCCTGGGTTCGTCCGGCGAAGGCCTGGACGAAGGCGCGGATCATCGCCCGGTCGCGCGCCACGCCCTGGCCGCCCTCCAGCGCCGCCGTCATCCGGTCGCGATAAGCCTCGGTCTCACGCAGCGCCAACGCCCGCAGGATCGCCTGCTTGTCGGGGAAGTAGCGGTAGAGCGTGCCGATGCTGACCCCTGCCCGCTCGGCGACGGCATTGGTGTTGAAACCGGCTTCGCCGGTCGCCTCCAGAACCTGAGCCGCCGCTTCCAATACGACATCGACCGACGCCTGCGCGCGGCCCTGACGTGGGATTTCCCGCATGTTTTCAATGAGGCTCATCGCGGCCCTCCGTCCCTTGGAAAGTCGAGTAACAGAGGCCGCGCCGCTCCCCTAGCCTTCCGTGGGATCACATGGAGGGACGGACATGACCTGGGCGACCGAACGCCTCGACGCGCTGAAGGCCGGGACCGCGACCCCACCGCCGATCGTCGAGACCTTGAAGCTGGGCCTCATCGACGACTGGGGCGAAGGCTGGGTGCGGAAGTCCTGGCGCCCGGCGCCGGAACTCGCCACGGCCGACGGCTCGCTGTTCGGCGGCTATCTGGCGGCGCTGGCCGACCAGGTGCTGGCGTTTGCGGCGATGACGGTCGTACCGGGGGATCGGCTCTATCGGACGGTGAACCTGCAGGTGAACTTCCTGAAGGTCGGCCGCGACGGGCCGTTGGCGATCGAGGCGAAGGTCGTGGCCAAAACCCGCCAGCTGATCACCGTCCGCGCCGAGTTTCGCCGCGAGGACGGCGCGCTGATCGCCGACGCCACCGCCCAGCAGATCGTGCTGGCGTTCGAGCATTGGCCGGCGGAACGCGAGGCGGTGGAAGAGCTGGGTTAGGCGGGCCCGAAACCTCGTCCTTCGACAAGCTCAGGATGAGGTTTCTAGTGAACCGCCCTATCCATGATCCTCATCCTGAGCCTGTCGAAGGACGAGGATCACGCACTCAATCCCCCACCAGTTTCCCCGCCGGCGGCACCCGTACGATGAAGTGGCCCTTCACGCCCTCGGGCCACTGGCGATACGGCACCACGCCCTCTTCGCTGGCCGCATAGGCCACGGCGTAGTCGATGATCGCCTGCGCCGCCTCGGGCGTCGGTTCGAACCGGCCCAGGACGTAGCCGATCTTGCCCGGCGCGCGCAGGTGGATCGAGCAGTGCTGCGCGCAGTTGAACAGGCAGGGCATCTCCTGGATCGCCACGCCCGAACCGGCCGCCGCCTCGCGCAAAGCCGCCGCCAGCAGGGCGCCGCCGCGTACGCCGTCCGGCGTCTCGCGCTCCTCGGCGGAGAAGCGGCAGGTGTTGCAGACCACGACGGCGGTCCCGTCGTCGGCGTCGCGGAGAATAGCCATGCCTCGCCCTAGAGGCTGAAGCTCATTTCGGCAAGGACAGCCGGTAGACCAGCACCAGGTTGTCGTTGTCGCCGGTCCCGGTGTCGCCGTGCAGCGAGGCGTCGAAGTCCTGGCCGTTCACATGACCTTTGGCCGTGGCGAAGTCGTTGTCCGAGCCGACCAGCAGGAAGACGTCGCCGGTCTTGTCGAACGCCGAGCCGATGGCCATGGCCTCGATCTTCTCGGGCAGGCTGGTCTGGGTCGAGGGCGAGACCGACAGGTCGATCCCGAACTTGGCGAGCTGGACCGGGTTCAGGATGTTGACCAGCTCGGCCTGGGCGGCCGGCTTGATGTCGGGGTTCAGCACGCCGTCCTTGGCGAGCGGCTTGGCTTCAAGCTCGTATGGCGTGCCGGCCAGATTGGTGGCGCCGGCCAGGTCGACCAGCAGGATGCTCTTGTAGACCGGGGCGTTGGCCGTGCCCTTGCCGCGACCATTGCCGTCGCGGGCCAGGACCAGGATGCGGTCCTCGCTGAGCGCCACGGCCTCGGACTGGGCGGCGGTGACGTCGGCGGCCTGGCCGTCGCCGTTCTCGCGCACGGTCGGCAGTTGCAGCACGTAGTGACCGATCGGGGCCTTGGGCAGCTTGCTCTTGCTGATGTCGTAGACCAGCACGCGGGTATTGTTGCGGGTGGCGTTGTTCGACGAGGAGTCCTGCATCGTCGCGCTTTGCAGCACGGCGATAAGGCGCTTGCCGTCGGGGCTGATGCTCAGCGCCTCCAGGCCCTGGTTGTTGCGGCGGCCGGTGGTCGGCGCCTTCTCTGCCCCGAAGTCCAGCTTGCCGGCTTTCATCGGCAGCAGCGCCGGCACGGTCTGGATGGCGCCGACCAGCTTGGCGGACTTGTCGAACAGATAAATCCCTGCCGCATATTCGTCCGAGACGTAGAAGCTCCCGTCCGGCAGATAGGCGATCGCCTCGCTGTCCAGGCTGAGCTTGCCCGCGCCCTCCCCGCTGGCTGGCGACGGATAGCGGACACCGCCGCGCTCGACGACGTTCGACCCCGGATCCATGCCGGTGAACGGCTTGCCCGTCTGGTCCTTCAGCAGGAAGCCGCCGGTCGGGGTCAGCGTCAGGCCCTTCCCCGGAACGAGTTTGATCGCGTGCGTGTGGACGCGGTTAGCGTAGTCGGTCGTGCTTTTGAACGGACCGACATTGTTGGGACCGCGATCCGGCAGGGTGCGCAGCGTGCCCGTGTACGACCCGTCGGCGGCCTTCTTCCAGTTCGACAGCGCCATGCTGGAGAACGAGCCCAGGGTCTCGCCGTTGAAGTCGCGGGTCGCCGCCGGCAGCCAGCCCACCGCCACCAGGCCATGATTGACATAGGTCTTGCCGCCGAACTGGACCGTGACATCGCCGGGCGTCTTGTCCCAGTGCGAGGTGGTGTAGGTCGCGCTCTGGGCGGCGGCCGCGCCCGCCAGGGCCAGGGCCGCCATTCCCGCGACGGTTCCGATCAGACGAGCGCGCGACATGGAGGTCTCCTTGAGCTTTGCCGGCTCTTAGGGGGCGACTGCATAGGTTTTGTGACAATCAGTGTCATGCGGACGCAGCAAAAACGTCATGCACGTATGGAATAGACGCGGCGCTCAACAACAATCGGCGCCGTAGACGGGAATCCGCGTGGCGCTCGATATCCAGGGGGATATCCACAAATGCTGCTTCGCTCCGCCAGTCTGGTGGCCATCGCCGCCTGCCTCATGCTCTCCGGCCAGGCCTACGCCGCCGATGAGGCGCCCATCGCGACCGCTGCCGACAACACCGAACTGGACGCCGTCGTCATCGTCGGCAGCGGGCAGACCCGCTCGGTCTCGACCCTGACCCCGGCCAGCCTGGAAGTCCTGCCGCCAGGGACCAGCGTCCAGAAGGCGCTGAACTTCCTGCCCGGCGTCAACGCCCAGTCGATCGACGCCCTGGGCGTCAACGAGCAGTCGCTGTCGCTGCAGGTGCGCGGCTTCAACACCACCCACCTGGGCTATTCGCTGGACGGCATGCCGCTGGGCGACGGCGCCTACAACAACTACAACGGCCTGACCATCAGCCGCGCCCTGATCTCGGAGAACCTGGGCCGCGCGGACCTGGCCACCGGCATCGCCGGCCTGTCGATCCCGTCGACCAGCAACCTGGGCGGCGCGCTGATCTACACCTCCGCCGAGCCGAAGAAGGAGCTGGGCTTCTCGATCAACGGCACCGTCGGCAGCGAGGACACCGCCCGCACCTTCATGCGCTTCGACACCGGCGAGCATGACGGCTTCTCGGCCTACATCTCGGGCCAGTACAGCCAGCAAGACCTGTTCGTGAACCAGCCGGCCTACAACAAGTCGACCGGCAAGCAGCTCAACGGCAAGGCGCAGTATAAGTTCGACCGCGGCGTCCTGACCGCCTTCGTCGACTTCTCGCGCACCAACCAGGCCGACGACACCTACCTGTCCAAGGACATGGTCACGCGCCTGGGCTGGGACTGGGCCGGCTATGCGCCGAACTGGGCCGACTATGTCAGCCGCGCCTACTGCTCGGTGACCGCCCCGACCGCCCCGACCAAGTGCGTCACCGCGCCGTCGCCGCAGAAGAACGCCGACGTGACCTTCACGAACGGCCAGATCCTGCGCAACGATAACCTGTGGTACGTGTCGGGCGACTACAACATCACCTCGGCGATCACCGCCCACGCCCAGATCTACCAGCACACCGACAAGGGCGCGGGCAACAACTTCATCACCGGCTGGTCGACCCAAGGCACGACGGACACCTCCGACGACGTGCCCGTCCAGATCCGCGACACCCGCTACACCATCGACCGCAAGGGCGTGGTCGCCAGCCTGGCCTGGCAGCTGGGCTTCAACCACCTGCAGGCCGGTCTCTGGCTGGAAGACAACACCAGCAGCGCCGCGCGCTACATCTGGACCAATGTCACCGGCCCGTTCAGCCTGGCCCAGTATCTGCAAGGCACGCCGGACACCGCCCAGTGGGTGCAGCAGACCGACTGGACCACCCGTCAGTTCTACGTCCAGGACACGGTCACCCTGCTGAACGACGCCCTGAGCATCGATTTCGGCTTCAAGAGCACCTACTCCAAGTCGGCCGCCCAGGCCCTGCGCGGCATCGCCAAGGCTCCGGTGACGGCGTCCAGCCAGTTCGCCAGCGGCACGCTGTACGCCAAGGACAACTTCCTGCCGGAAGCCGGCGTGCGCTGGCGCATCGCCGAAGGCCATGAGGTCTTCGCCAGCTACGCCGAGAACATGGCCATGTTCCAGGGCGGCTTCAAACTGGGTCCGCAGTCGGTCTCGCAGGCCGTCTGGGACGCCCAGGGCAAGTACCTGGAGCCGGAAACCTCCAAGAGCTTCGACGCCGGCTATCGCTACATCAGCGGCCCGCTGCAAGTCTCGCTCGCGGCCTATGACGTGAAGTTCCAGAACCGCCTGCTGCAGTACAACCCCTGCCCGACCAACCAGCAGCAGAACCCCGGCTGCGGCAACTCCTTCCACAACGCCGGCGGCGTCACCAGCAAGGGCGCCGAGATCGGCGTGCTGTGGAAGGCCACGTCGTTCCTGAGCTGGTACAACTCGGCCTCGTACAGCAAGTCGACCTACGACGAAGACCTGAACTGGTGCACGACCACCTGCGTGATCAAGCAGACCAAGGGCAAGCAGCAGGTCGATACGCCCAAGACCATGCTGGCCAGCGTGCTGACCTTGAAGCAAGGCGGCTTCTCGGCCTCGCTGCAAGGCAAGTACACCGGCCGCCGCTACTACACCTACACCAACGACCAGGGCTTCGGCGGCTACACCACCTTCGACCTGGGCCTCAGCTACAAGTTCGCGCCGACCAGCTTCATGAAGGGCGCCAAGGCCTCGCTGAACGTCACCAACCTGACCAACGAGCGCCACGCGGCCAACTTCGACAACAGCGTGTTCGCCCCGGATGACGCCGCCGGCAGCATCCTGGTGTTCCACTCGTCGGCCCCGCGCCAGGTGTTCGGCACGATCGGCTTCGAGTTCTAAGCGCCCTTACAGCGTTGACCTGAAAGAGGCTCTTCCCCGGCGACGGGGGAGAGCCTTTTACTTTGCGGCAGGCTCCATCAGCGCGCGGGCCACGCCGTTGGTCCAGCCGAAGCCGTCCTGGGTGGGATACTCCCCGCCCCCGCCGGCCTTGGCTTCCTCGACGTCGTACTTCTCCAGCATCTTGCCGCTGGCCTTGTATTCGCGCTCGACCGTGGCCAGCCAGCGCTTGGAGATCTCGCCGGCCAGGGCGTCCTCGCCATAGCGGCGCAGGCCCGAGACGGCGACCCACTGCAGCGGCGCCCAGCCGTTGGGGGTGTCCCACTGCTGACCGGTGCGGATGGTCGTGGTGCGTAGGCCGCCGGGGGCCAGCAACTCGTCCCAGGCCTTCTGAGCGACGATGTGGGCGCGCGCCTCCTCGGCCGCGCCGACGAACAGCGGATAGAAGGTCGCCGCGCTCAGCCGATCCAGGCGCTGGCCGGTCTTCCACTGGTAGTCGAGATAGGCGCCCTTGGCCGAATCCCAGAGGTAGAAGTCGATCGCCTGGGCCCGCGCCTGGGCGCGGCGGTCGAACTCGGTCACGCAGTCGGCATCGGCGATCTTGGCGCAGCCCGCCCCGATCGCCTTCTCCAGGCCGTACATCAGGCTGTTGAGGTCGACGGGGGCGATGGCGGTCGTCTGGATCGTCGCCAGGGTCTTGCCGTCGGCCATCCAACGCGAGGAATAGTCCCAGCCGCTCTCGGCGCCCGCCCGCAGATCGCGGAACACCTCGGCCGGCGGTCGGCCGCTCTTGGCGGCGGTCTCCAGGTCCTCGCGATAGGACTCGTCGCGCGGCGTCTCGCGGTCGTCCCAGTAGCGATTCAGCACCCCGCCGTCGGCCATGGCCACCACGCGGCGGTGGGCCTCGCCCGGCTTCAGGTCGGCCTCGCCCTCCATCCAGAAGGCGTGCTCGCGGCGCATCAGATCGACACGCGCCTTGATGGTCTTGGGATCGGTGGCCGCCGACAGCCCGACCATGGCGAAGAAGAACGGCGGCTGCGAGCGGCTCAGATAGTAGGTCCGCGCGCCGTTGGGGATATGGCCGTAAGCCGTGATCAGGCCGCCGAAATCGTCGATCATATTCTCGACGAGGTCGTCGCGCTTGTCGGCCTTCAGGCCCAGCA
The DNA here is from genome assembly GCF_059424195.1 of Caulobacter sp. GW456-12-1-14-TSB4. Lineage (NCBI taxonomy): Bacteria > Pseudomonadati > Pseudomonadota > Alphaproteobacteria > Caulobacterales > Caulobacteraceae > Caulobacter > Caulobacter sp. GW456-12-1-14-TSB4. The sequence goes on along the minus strand of NZ_JBWKZF010000007.1, from coordinate 45,501 downwards.
TCGTGAAGTAGCTGTCCCAGTAGTAGATCTCGCGGAAGCGCCCGCCGGGCACGACGAACGGCTTGTCCATGGCCAGGGCCGAGCCGCCCGCCACGGGCTTGACCAGCGGCCGGGTCAGGTGCGGCCACAGGGCGGCGATGTGGGCCTTGATCGGCGGCCGCGCGGCGCTGGGCTTGGGCGCCTTGCCCGCCTGCGGGACCGTGAAGTTGGCGGCGACGAAGCGCTTGAGCTCGGCGTCGCTGAACCGGGCCCGGGCGCGATAGTCGGCCATGATTTTCGCCGGCGCGCGCTTGGGGACCGCGTCGACGAAGGTCTTGCCGTCCGGGAAGATCCGCCGCGTCTGAACCTGGTGGAACAGCTCCTGGTAAGTGTCCGCCGGCGTTGGGACTTTCGCCGCCTCCTGCGCCTGGACGGCCGTGGACAGGGTGAGCGCGGCAAGCGACGCGGCGAACAGGCGGACCATACGGGGAGCCTCTCGGAACAGAAAAACGCGGACCGGCGAGCCGGCCCGCGCATGAAGTCTAGGGGATAAGTTCGTGGATCAGAAGTTGTAGCCGACAGACAGCCGCACCGACCGGCCCAGGATCGGCCGCGCGTTGGCGCCGCTGGTCGAGCGCGGGTCGCCCTCGGTCAGGCCATGGCTGTCGGTCAGATTGTCGGCGGCCACCTGGACGCTGAAGTCGCCGACATTGAAGATCGCGCCCAGATCGACCTTGGTGTAGCCCTTGAGCTTCTGGGTGTTGGCGTTGTCGCCCCAGCGGTCGTCCACGGCGCTGACCGTGCCGTAGAGCGTGGTGGCCACCTCGCCGATCCGGACGTCGTAGCTGGGCGTGAAGCGGATCTGCCAGTCGGGCTGGCGCTGGGCGCTGTTGCCCTTGTTGGCCACGATCGACGACTTCTTGATCTCGGTCTTCTGCAAGGTGCCGTTCAGGGCCAGCGACAGGCCGAAGTCCGAGCGCCAGCGACCGTCCAGCTCCAGACCGTGGGCCTTGTTGCTGTTGGTCTCCAGCGTGCCGCCGACATCGGCGAACTTGGCCCCGTCGAAGGTGTTGGCGAAGCCCGTGGCGTAGAGTTCGAACGGTCCCGAGCGCAGCTTGTAGCCCAGCTCGTACTGCTTGACGCTCAAGGTGTCGGTCAGGTTCTCACGGAAGTTGTCGAAGCTGGGGAACTTGTAGCCCTTGGAGTAGCGGGCGAAGACGCCCGAGGTCTCCGACAGGTCGTAGTTCAGGCCGACCGTGTACGAGGTCTTGGACTGGCTGTAGTCGACCGTGCGGATGGCCAGGCCGTCCGGATAGCCATTGCCGTCGTCGACCACATAGTCGGTCGAGAACTTCTCGCGGCGCACGCCGACGTCCAGGCGCAGGGGCTCGATGATCTGCCAGCTGTCGGCCAGATAGAAGGCATTGACCTTGCCGTCGCCGTTGGAGTTCAGGCCATAGGCCCAGCAGCCCGTGCCGCTGCCGGCGGTGGCCAGGTTGGCGCAAGAGACATTGGCGGCCAGGTAGTCGCCATTGGCCTTCACCTGCATCGGCTTGAAGTTGCCGATGGTCCAGAAGTCGTCCGACGAGAAGCTGGAGGCGTAGTAGCCGGCCGACACCGCGTGGGCGCCGAACGTCTTGGCGATGCTGAAGTCGTTGGTCAGGGCCTGGATCTGCTTTTCGACGATCCACGCGCCCCAGGCCTGGACGTAGTCGCCCGCGCCCAGGGTGGTCCCGCCGCGCGTGCGGACCGGGCCGCCGATGACGGTCGCCACCGAACTGGCCGTCACCGCCCCGCCGTCGGGCACGAGGCCGTAGGTGTTGGCGTCGCCCTTGGTGAAGCTGAAGCGGTCGCGCACCGTCCAGCCGTCGCCGAACTCATGCTCGAAGCTGCCGCCGGCGACATAGCCCTTCCAGCCCCGGCCGTCGGCCAGGTCGAAGCTGCGGGTCGCGCCGTTGGCGTGGACCTGCAGGGTCTGCTGGCGCGAGAACTCGCCCAGCTGGGTATAGGTCCCCTTGTCGATGCCGGGCACATTGACCGCGAACGGCAGGTACCAGGCGCCGTGGTCGTCGGTGAAGCGGGCGTAGAAGTTCACCTTCCCGCGCTCCAGCTTCTTGGTCAGGTTGACCGTGAACTGCTGGCCCTTCTCATTGTCGAACTGGGTGTCGCGCACGCCTGGCGAGCGGGTCACGTAACCGCCGGCCATGAAGTAGAGATCATCGCCCAGCTTGCCGCTCATCACCCCGTCGATGCGGCGCAGGCCATAGTCGGAGGTCGTGGCCTTGACCAGGCCCTTGGTCTCCTCGCCGCCTTCCTTGAGCATGAAGTTGGTCGTCAGGCCCGGCTGGCCGTTCGAGAAGATCGGGTTGGGACCGCCGCGCAGGGCTTCCATCCGCGAGATCGTCTCGTCGACGCGGAAGATCGACGAATTCTCCAGGAACGACAGGGTCGAGGGCGGATAGATCGGCGCGCCCTGCAGCTGGATGGTCAGGAATTCGGCGTCGCCGCTGGCGGGGAAGCCGCGCACGAAGACGTTGGCGCCGGCGACGCCGCCCGAGGTCTCGACCCAGACGCCCGGCACCATGGACAGCAGCTCGGCGCTGCTCTTGGGCGAGGCCTTGAGGATGTCCTGGGCGCTGACGGTGGTGACCGCGAAGCTGGCCGACAGCTTGTCCATGCCGGCGCCGCCGGGCGTGCCGACGACGATCACTTCCTCGACCTGAGCGGGCTCTTCCGGACGGCTTTGTTCTACGGCGGTGGCGGGCGCGGCGGCCTGGCCGGCGGCGCTGGCCGAGACCAGCAAGGGCCGTTCGCGAATGGCGTAGACGCCGCTGGCGGTGGGCTGGGCGACCAGGTTCGAGCCCGACAGCAAACGGGTCAGGCCCTCGTCGGCGCTGAACGCGCCCTTCAGCTTAGGAGCCCGCTTTCCGCGGGTAAGATTCTCGTCGAAGGCCAGTTGCTTACCCGAGGCTCGGCCGAAGGCGCGCAGGGCGCCGGCCAGGTCCTGGGCCGGTATGTCATAGGCCTGTTCAGCCCGCGCCTGCGCCTGCACGGCGCCAGGCGCGGCCAAGGCCATCAGCACGGCCGCCGAAGCGCCCAGCAGCCAGCGTTGATCGAAAGACTTGCTCATTCGTCCCTCCCTCGCGCCGTTGTTTTTCTGTCGGCGCTTTCGGTCAGTTAGACGCCTCACTCGACGGAGGACTCACCGCCGGTCGTGAAGTTTTTTGGCTGGCGCTGGAACGCGCGCAATACGGTCTCGCCGCCCTGGCCGTTCACGGCGCGCACGGGCAGCACGGCGGTGACGCCATCGATGAAGGCGCGGGTGTCGCCCGAGGTGAAGACGCCGCTGATCCGCAGGTTGGCCACGGAGGGATCGCCGATCCGCAGCTTCTCGCGGGCATAACGATTGACCCGCTCGACAGCCAACGACATCGGCTCGTCCTGGAAGACCAGCTGACCGCTCTCCCACGAGGCGGCGCGGTTCGGGTCGGCCGGCGCGACCGAGGCGGCCTCGGAATTGACCTGGGCGACCAGCTCGTGGTCGGGCGTCAGGGATTTCTCGGTCGGCGCGCCATTGACCCTCAAGAGCGGCGGCGGACGGTTCTTGGCGCCCTCCCCGTCCAATACGGCGACGTGGCCTTCGTACAGCACCACCCGCATCTGGTCGGCGACGCGCTCGACGCTGAAGGTGGTGCCGGTGGCGACCACCAGCTTGCCGCCGGCCGCGACCGAGAACGGCCGCAGCGGGTCCTTGGCCACCGCGAATTTGGCGCGCCCCTGGTCCAGCCACAGCCGGCGGCGGTCGCCGTCATAGCGGACCTTCAACACGGTGGCGGCGTCCAGCGACACGCGCGAGCCGTCTTCCAGCTCGACGATCCGCCGCTCACCCTCGGTGGTGCGATAGACGTCCGGCAGGCTCGATTGCCAGGCGAAGGCTCCGCCCAGGGCGACGGCGGCGACCACCGCCGCGGCGGCGCTCCAGATCAGGGCGCGCGGGCCGGGCTTCCTGGCCCATTGCCGGCGCTGGGCGCGGCGCAGGTCGTTCAAGGCCTCGCCGCGCAGGGCGATCATGCCGGGGTGGGACGCCTGCTCGTCCACCGCCCGCCAGGCGGCGACGGCGTCGTCCAGCAGTTCGCGATGCTCGGGGTCCTCGGCGAACCAGATGTCCAGCGCCGCCTGCTCGGCCGGCGTCAGCTCGCCTTCGGAAAGGCGCACGCACCACTCGGCGGCTTGGTCGAGGGCCAAATCCATCTTGTCGTCGTCCATGGGAGTGCTCATTCGCCCACCCTCAGCTTGCGCGTCAGGTGGCCCATGGCCTTGAGGATGTGTTTCTGCACGCCGCTGGTGGTCATGCCGTACAGCGTGGCGAGTTCGGCCTGCTTCATGCCTTCAAGGCGATAGAGCAGGAAGATGGCACGGGTGCGCTCGGGCAGTTCGCGCAAGGCGCGGGAGACGGCGCCCAGGTCCTCGCGGCCCTGCAGGATGCGGGCGGGGTCCAGCGGCTCCTGGTCGAACACCTCGCCGGCCACGGCGGCGCGATAGCTGGCCCGCACCCGCTCACGCCGTTGGCGGTCGCGCAGCAGGTTGGCGGCCATCTGGAAGATGTAGGCGTCGGCGTTCTCCATGGCCGGGTCCTCGACCCGCGCCAGCTTGGCGAACAGCTCCTGGGTCATGTCCTCGGCGTCGCTGTGGGTGGCGGCGCGGCGCATGAAGAAGGCCATCAGCGCTGGCCTGTAGCGCCGATCCAACCCTCGAAGATCGTGTGGCGCGACCTGCCGCACGGCGTACCCTCCCGATCCAGCCTGCATGACTGCTCTCGACAGTCATGACGCACATCGCGCCGGGACGCACACCAAGGCCGGCGAAGTATTTCGTCGCGTGAGCGCCGGTGCGACGGTTCCGTTCCGCCGAATTCTCATTCAACACGCTGAATTTCAAACAGAAATGCTTCCGGAACCGACCTCACGACGCCCCGTTGCAAAGGCCTCGGGGAACAGGAAAGAAGCCCATGACCCAACGCAAGACCACGCTCGCCCTCATGGGCGCCGTATCCGCTCTCGCCCTCATGGCGACCGCCTGCTCGCCCAAGCACGACGAGGCCAAGACCGCCGGCGACACGCCCGCCGCGGCCAGCCAGACGACCGAGTCCGGCAAGCCCGACGCCGACATGCAAGCCGTGCTGGATAAGCTGGCCTCGCTCGGCGGCACGCCGATCGAAAGGCTGTCGCCGACAGAGGCCCGTGCTCAGCCGACGCCGGCCGACGCGGTCAAGGCGATCATGACCGAGAAGGGCTTGGCGCCCGACGCCACGGTCACCACCAAGAACATCCTGTACGCCGGCGCCGCCGGACAGCAGAAGGCCCGCGTCTATACGCCAGCCGGTGCCGGGGCCAATACGCCGGTCGTGCTATATATCCACGGCGGCGGCTGGGTGATCGCCAATATCGACACCTATGACGGCGGCGCGCGCTCGCTGGCCAAGGAAAGCGGCGCGATCGTCGTCTCCATCGAATACCGCGAGGCGCCGGAAGCCAAGTTCCCGGCCGCGCATGACGACGCCATCGCCGCCTACAAGTGGCTGCTGGCCAACGCCAAGACGATCGGCGGCGACCCGACCCGCATCGCCGTGGCCGGCGAGAGCGCCGGCGGCAATATGGCGGTCAATGTCGCCATCGCCGCTCGCGACCAGAAGCTCCAGGCCCCGAAGACGGTCCTGGCCGTCTATCCGGTCGCCGACAGCAACATGACCACCGGCTCGAAGATGACCCAGTCCGCCGCCAAGCCGCTGAACACGCCGATGCTGGCCTGGTTCTTCACCAATACGCTGAAGAGCCCGAGCGAGGCGACCGATCCGCGCCTGAACCTGGTCGGCGCCAAGCTGGACGGCCTGCCGCCCACCACGATCATCCTGGCCGAGATCGACCCGCTACGCGACGACGGCGCCAACCTGGCCGACAAGCTGAAGGCCGCCGGCGTCCAGACCGACCTGAAAGAATATCAGGGCGTGACCCACGAGTTCTTCGGCATGGGCCCGGTCGTGGCCGACGCCAAGGACGCCGAAGCCTATGCGGGCGGCAAGCTGAAGGCTGCTCTCGGGATGTAGCGACGCCGGTTCGTCCTCGCCCCTCGCGCTTGGGGTGAGGACGATGGCCGAGCCGGATCAGGCCGCCAGCAACTCGTCGGCGGGGCCGAAGAACTCGTAGTGGATGCGGTCGACCGGCACGCCGGCCTGGATCAGCCCTTGAACGAGGCTCCGCAGGAAGGGCTTGGGCCCGCAGAGGTAGAAGTCGGCGGTGTCGAACGGCGTCTCGACCTTCAGCCAGTCGATCGAGACGAAGCCCTCGACGTCATGGCTGTCGCCCAGCACGTCGCCGGCCGCCGGTTCGCTGAAGAAGGTCGAGACCCGTGTGCCGCCGTGGGCGGCGGCCAGGGCCTTGACCTGATCGCCCAGCGCGTGGACGTCGCCGTTCAGCGCGCCGTGGACGAAGTGGGCCTCCAGGTCCGGATGATCGGCGGCGATCGCCTCCAGCATGGCGACCATGGGGGTCAGACCGACGCCGCCGCTCAGCAGCACCACGGGACGCTCGGCGGCCTTCAGGTGGAAATCGCCGGCCGGCGGGGTGGCCATCAGGACGTCGCCGACCTGGATCGCGTCATGCAGGTGGCCCGAGGCCACGCCATGCGTCTCGCGCTTGACCGAGATGCGATAGGTCTCGCCATTGGCGGCCTGGCTGATCGAGTAGTTGCGCTTGACGCCTTCTTGCGTCGCCGTGTCGAAGGCGAAGGTCAGGAACTGGCCGGGCTTGTGGGCCACCACCTTGCCGCCGTCCCGCGGGCGCAGCACGAACGAGGTGATCACCGCGCTCTCACGGATCTTCCGTTCGACCACGAAGGCCCGCCAGCCGCTCCAGCCGCCTTCCTGGGCCTCGACGCCCTGGCGGATGTCGGTTTCGCGGCCTTGCAGGATGGCGGCCAGGAACCAGTAGGCCTCGGCCCAGGCGTCCAGGATCTCGTCGGTAGCGACCTCGCCCAGCACCTCCTTGATCGCGCTCAGCAGGGCCGTGGCGACATAGGGGTAGTGCTCGGGCAGGATGTGATAGCCGACGTGCTTCTGGGCCATGCGCTCGACGACCGGGCCGAGCACGCCGAGGTTATCGATGTTGCGGGCATAGGCCAGGATGCCGCCGGCCAGCGCCTTCACCTGCGCTCCCGACTCCTGGTTGGCTTGGTTGAACAGGGCCCGGATATGGGGAGTCTCGAACAGGCGCTTGTACATGGCGGCGGTGATCGTCGCGCCATGTTCGGTCAGGGCCGGAACCGTGGCCTTGACCAAGGCGATCGTCTTGCCGCTCAGCGGGGTGGTCATCGGAAGCACTCTCGGCTTAAATATGCAGACAATATGCATCTATACCCGCGCCACCCCTGGACCAAGAAAAGATGCACCTTAAGTACATATTATCGGGCGCACCGCTCGACGGCCGTGAACCGGACTGCTAGGCGACCCTTCGATGCGCTTCACCCGCTACACCGACTACGCCATCCGCGTGCTGCTGCACCTGGCGGCGCATGACGACCAGACGGTCTCGATCCAGGAGATCGCGCGCGCCTACGACATCTCCAAGGACCACCTGATGAAAGTGGTGCAGCAGCTGTCCAAGGCCGGCCTGGTCTCGGCCCAGCGTGGACGCGGCGGCGGCCTGCGCCTGGGGCGTCCGGCCTCGCAGATCACCGTCGGCGCGGTCGTGCGCGAGACGGAGGAAGGCCTGCACCTGGTCGATTGCGCCAACTGCAAGGTCGCGCCGGTCTGCGGCCTGCCCCGCGCCCTGAACGAGGCCACCGCCGCCTTCATGGCCGTGCTGGACCGCCAGACCCTGGACATGATCGTCACCGACCAGGCCGCCGCGCGGCGTTTGCTGGCGCTCAGCAGTTGAGGGCGGTGGAATTGTACAATCGGGCGCCGCCAGGAGCGCTTAAGCCGGGATCATGAACCGGCGTTCGTCCAACCTCTCGCGCCCTGCCCACCTGCGCGCTACAGCTAGGGGAGCGAGGGCGACGGCATGAGTCATCCGGGTATCGACAGCCTGCAACCGCACGAGCGGCCGCTGTTTCCTGGCTCGCCCGCGACGCCCGACTTCTCGCTGCCCGTCCGCATCGCCTATGGCTGCGTCGGCGTGCTGCTGGCCTTCACCAGCGCCATGGGCACGGCCCTGATCACGGTGAACCTGCCCAACATCCAGGGCACGCTGGGGCTGGACCCGGCGGAGGCCTCGTGGCTGCCGACCGCCTATGCGATGACCTCGGTGTCGATGAACCTGATCCTGGTGAAGTTTCGCCAGCAGTACGGGCTTCGATTGTTCGTCCAGCTGGCGCTGGGGACCTATCTGGCCGCCGTCGTGGCGCACCTGTTCGTCAACGACTTCGCCTCGGCCCTGGTCGTGCGCGCCGCCAGCGGGGTGGCCGCCGCGCCCCTGACCACCCTGGCGATCTTCTACCTGCTGCAGGCCTTCCCGGCGGCGCGACGATTGTCGGCCTTCGTGCTGGCCTTCGGCCTGCCGCTGGTCGCCACGCCCCTGGCCCGCTGCTTCTCGCCGGACCTGCTGGAGCTGGGCCAGTTCCGCACGCTCTACCTGATCGAGCTGGCCCTGGTCCTGACCACCCTGGCCGCGGTCCTGGCCCTGCGCCTGCCGCCGTCCGAGCGGCTGAAGGTGTTCGAGTGGGCCGACTTCGTCACCTATCCGCTGATGGCCATCGGCATCGCCCTGATCTGCGCCGTGCTGGGCCAAGGGCGGCTGGAGTGGTGGTTCGCCGCCCCGTGGATGGGCGTGGCCCTGGCCGTGGCGGCGGTGCTGATCATCGCGGCCGTGGCGCTGGAATGGGGACGAGCCAATCCGCTGCTCGACCTGCGCTGGGCGATCACGCCCGACTTCATCGGCTTCATCCTGATCGCCTTCCTGACGCGGGTGCTGCTGGCCGAGCAGAACGTCGGCGCCGCCGGGCTGCTGGCCGCCGTCGGCATGGGCCAGGAGCAGACCCGAGACCTCTATGTGGTGATCACCATGGCCACCCTGGCCGGCGCCGTCGTCGGAGCCCTGACGATCAGCCCGCAGACCGTGTTCTTCCAGATCATGATCGCCGTGGTCCTGATCGGCGTGGCCGCCTTCATCGACAGCCATTCCAATGACCTGACCCGGCCGGCCCAGCTCTATGTCAGCCAGTCGATGCTGGGCTTCGCCACGGCCCTGGTCCTGGCCCCCACCCTGCTGATCGGCTTCATCCAGGTGCTGCAGCGCGGCTGGCGCTCGTTCCCGACCCTGGTCGTCTCGTTCGCCGTCACCCAGAACCTGGGCGCCCTGTTCGGCAACGCCCTGGGCCAGACCTTCCAGTACGATCGGATGCGCTTCCACTACGCCCATCTGGTCGGCCAGCTGGACGCCACGATCCCGTTCGTCGCCGACCGCCTGCGCGCCGGCCCCTCCGCCCTCGTCGGCCAGGCGACGCGCGAGGCCAACATCCTGGCCTACAACGATCTCTTCCTGCTCCTGCTCGTCCTCGCCGTGCTGACCCTGGCCAACACCGCGATCTTCACGCTCCGCGTCATCGCCAAGATGAAAGCCGCGCAAAGGGCCGCCTCATGACCGACGCCGCTGCTCCCTCCCCCGAAGCGCCCTCCGCGGCTGCTGGCGAGGCCCTGCGCCACCCGACGCATGTCAGTCCGGGGACCCTGGCCATCGCCGTCACCGCCGCCGTCGCGGCCGTGCTGGTGATCCTGTTCGTCTGGCGCCTGCCGCCGTTCGCCACCAGCCTGCAGGTGACCGAGAACGCCTATGTCCGAGGCCAGGTCACGGTCATGGCCCCACAGGTCAACGGCTATGTCGTCGAGGTCGCGGTGCAGGACTTCGACCACGTCCGCCAAGGCCAGCTCCTGGCTCGCATCGACGACCGTATCTACAAGGCCCGCGTCGAGCAGGCCAAAGCGACCCTGGCCGCGCGCGAGGCCGACCTCTCCAATCTCGACCAGGCCCAGCGGGCCCGCACCGCCGCGCTCTCGGGTCGCGAGGCCGAGCAGGCCTCCGCTCAAGCCCAGGCCGCTCGCGCCCGCGCGGACCTCGCCCGCATCAACGACCTGGCCTCCGACGGCTCGGTGTCCCTGCGCGAGCGCGACCAGGCCGTGGCCACCCTGCGCCAGACCGAGGCGGCCGTGCGCCAGACCGCCGCCGGCGGGGAGATCGCCCGCCAGGACATCCGCTCGGTCGCCGTCTCGCGCGATGGCCTGAAGGCCGCCGTCGAGGCCGCGCGGGCCGCCTTGCGCCTGGCGCAGATCGACCTGGACAACACCCTCATCAGGGCTCCGCGTGATGGGCAGCTGGGCGAGGTCTCGGTGCGGCTGGGCCAGTACGTTTCGGCCGGCACGCAGCTGCTGGCCCTGGTCCCCGCCCGCCTGTGGGTGACGGCCAACTACAAGGAGGCCCAGACCGCCCGCATGGCCGTCGGCCAGCCGGTGACCTTCACGGTCGACGCCCTGGGCAAGAAGAAGCTGCGCGGCGTGGTCGAGGACTTGGCCCCAGCCACCGGCTCGGAGTTCGCGGTGATCCGGCCCGAGAACGCCACCGGCAACTTCGTCAAGGTCGCCCAGCGCATCCCGGTCAAGATCGCCATCAGCCCGAACCAGCCGCTGGCCGCGCGTCTGCGGCCGGGCATGTCGGTGGTGACCAAGGTCGACACCAAGGGCGGCCGCTGATGCGCCGGCTGCTCCCGCTTCTGCTGGCCAGCGCGGCGTTGAGCGCCTGCGCGACCACCGCGCCCGAGCGCCCCCCTTCGCCCGTGCCGCCGCCGGCCGCGTGGCGCACGACGCCGAACGCCCAAGGCGCTCTGGCCGCCGACTGGTGGACGCTGCTGGGCGATGCGCAACTGAACGCCCTGGTCGACAAGGCCCTGGCCCGCAACGCCGACATCGCCCTGGCCACGGCCCGGGTAGACGAGGCCCGCGCCCTGGCCCGGGTCGCCCACTCGGCCTTGGTCCCGACGGTCGACGCCGTGGCCGGGATCCAGGGCTCGCGGCAGCTGGATGCCTTTGGCCGCTCCTACGAGTCTACCGCCGAACAGATCGGCCTGCGCGTCGCCTACGAGGTGGACCTGTGGGGCCGGGTCCGCGATCTGGACGCCGCCGGTCGCGCCAGCCTGCAGGCCAGCGCCGCCGCCCGCGACAGCGTCCGCCTGGCCGTCGCCGCCACCGTCGCCCGGGCCTATATCGGCCTGCTGTCGCTGGACGCCCAGCTGGCCGTCGCCAAGCAGACCATCGCCGCCCGCGAGGCCGGTCTGCACGTGATCGAACGCCGCGAAGGGGCCGGCTACTCCACCAAGCTGGAGCGCGACCAAGCCCAGGCCGAGCTGGCCGGCGTCCGTCGCCAGGTCCCGGCCCTGGAGCTAGCCATCGCCCGGCTGGAGGCCTCGATCAGCGCCCTGACCGGCGATCCGCCCGGCCCTATTGCGCGCGGCGGCGATCTCTCGGCCCTGCTGAGAAACCCAATCCCGGTCGAAGCGCCTTCCAGTCTCCTCGCCCGCCGGCCCGACATCGCCCAGGCCCAGGACAGCCTGATCGCCGCCGACGCCAGCCTGGCCGCCTCGCGCGCCCAGCTGCTGCCGCAGCTGCGCCTGTCGGTGTCGGCCGATCGGGTGTTCACCGACGCCCTGCCCGATCCGGTGGCCTTGTGGAACGTCGGCGCGGGCCTGGCGCAGCCGATCTTCAACGGCGGCCGGCTGAAGGCCCAGGTCCAGGCGTCCGAAGCCCGCAAGGCCCAGGCGGCAGCCAGCTATCGCGGCGTGGTGCTGAACGCCTTCGCCGAGACCGAAACCGCCCTGCGCGCCGTCGACGCCTTGCAGCGCCAGGAGAGCGAGATAATCGCCCAGCGCGCCGCCATCGCCGAGGCCGCCCGCCGCGCCAAGGATCGCTATCGCGCCGGCTATGCCTCGTACCTCGAGCAGATCGACGCCGAGCGCGGCCTGCTGGCCGCCGACCAGGCGGTGATCCAGGCCCGCGAGGCCCGCGCCGTCGCCGCCGTCGACCTGGCCAGGGCGTTGGGCGGCGGCTGGACGCCGGCCCCTTAAGTAGTCGCCGAACAACGGTACAGACGCGGTTGAAAGCGGCTGTCCGGGGCTCTAGACCGGCTCCCGTCTCAGGAGCACCCCATGGCCGTCACCGTCTATCACAACCCCAAATGCAGCACCTCGACCAAGACCGTCGCCCTGCTGCGCGAGGCCGGCTTGAACCCGACGGTGGTGGAATATCTGAAGACCGGCTGGACTCGCGAGCAACTTGTGGACCTCGTTCAGCGCTCGGACACCGATCTCAAGGGCTTGCTGCGCAAGCTGGGCACGCCGGCCGAGGAGCTGGGTCTTCTGGAGGCGGACGTTTCGGACGAGACGCTCCTGGCGGCGATGGTCGAGCACCCGATCCTGGTCAACCGTCCGATCGTCGACGGCCCCAAGCGCGTGGTGCTGGCCCGGCCGATCGAGAAGGCCCTGACGGTCGTCTGATTTCGTCCGCACACGGACACGACGTCGTAAAACTGTCGCGGAACCGTGACAAAAGGCCCAGCATTGCTCCGGCACGTTCCCCCGTGTCCCCGGACCACACAGGATATGACGAGATGAACAAGCTCCTTGGCGCGGTCGCGACGATCGCCCTGCTCGCCGTCGCCGACCAAGCTCACGCCGCCCGCGACTACGTCTGGGCCGCCGGCTCCTCGACGGTGTTCCCCTTCTCCACCCGCGTCGCCGAGAACTTCTCGAAGAAGACCGGCAAGAAGTCGCCGAAGGTCGAGAGCCTGGGCACCGGCGGCGGCATCAAGATGTTCTGCGGCGGCGCCGGCGAGCAGTTCCCCGACATCGCCAACGCCTCGCGTCCGATGAAGAAGTCCGAGTTCCTGGCCTGCCAGAAGGCCGGCGTGAAGGACATCGTCGAGATCAAGATCGGCTTCGACGGCATCGTCGTGGCCGCCGACAAGAAATCGCCGGACTTCAACTTCAAGCTCGAGCAGCTCTATATGGGTCTGGCCGACCAGAGCGCGAAGGGCACGGCGACCGTCAAGAACCCCTACAAAACCTGGAAGGACGTCAACGGCGCCCTGCCGGCCAACCGCATCCTGGTGTACGGCCCGCCGCCGACCTCGGGCACCCGTGACGCCTTCGTCGAGCTGGCCATGGAAAATGGCGCCGCCAAGATCCCGTTCCTGGCCGCTCTGAAGGCTTCGGACGAGAAGAAGTTCAAGGCCACCGTCTCGCCGATGCGCACCGACGGCGGCTGGGTCGACGCGGGCGAGAACGACAACGCCATCGTCGGCACCATCGAGAAGACCCCGAACGCCCTGGGCGTCTTCGGCTACTCGTTCCTGGAAGAGAACGCCTCGCGCATCAAGGGCGCGGCGATCAACGGCGTGAAGCCGACCCCGGCCTCGATCGCCAGCGGCCAATATCCGCTGTCGCGTTCGCTCTACATCTACGTGAAGAAGTCGCAGGTCGGCGTGACGCCGGGCCTGAAGGACTTCGTCAGCGAGTTCGTGTCGGACTCGGCCACGGGTCGCGGCGGCTACCTGCAAGGCCGCGGCCTGATCCCGCTGCCGCCGGCGGTCCACGCCCAGATGAAGACCAAGGCTGGCGCCATGCCCGCCATGCCGGCTCCGAAGGAATAAGCGTCCTTCGAGCTTGAGTTTGGAAAGGCGGTCTCCTCGGAGGCCGCCTTTTTTATTTGTCCCAGGACGGCTGGTCGGGACCAAACTCCTCGAAGCTCACCGCCACGCCGGGGTCGTCGTCCAGGCAGCCGGCGGCGATGGCCAGGATGCGGCCGCTCTCGGGATCGCCCAGCGACGTCCCGCAGCGCTTGCAGAAGCTCCGCGTCAGCCGGAACGGCGGCCCGGGACGGTAGTGGGTGAGCAGTTCGCGCCCCGCCAGCCAGTGGAACGCCTCGGCCCGGACATAGGCATAGACGCCCGACCCGGCCTTGCGGCACCGCGAGCAGTGGCAGGCCCCCATCAGCAGCGGCGGCTCGAACAGCTCGAAGCGGACCCCGCCGCACAAGCAGCTACCCTTGATCGTCAATACGCATCTCCTTGATCACTCAAGGATTCTGCGCCTCCCCTGCCGCCAGCTATGTGTCAGCAGGGTGATGGGGCGGGTTGTCGCACCGTGTAGCGGGCTACCGCGTCCGCGAGGTCATGCCGGCGGCGGCGGCGTCGTCGGCGACTTGCGGGTCGAGGGTCGGCGCGGGGGCGGTCTGGCGCTCGGACGGCGTGGCCAACACGGGCGTCTCGGCGACCGGGGCCGAGGTCTCGACCTTGTGCGGAGCGGGCTGGGACGTGGTCGAGCGCGCCGACATAGCCGCGGTGGCCGCATCATCGGCGGCGGTGCGCGTTTCGGACGGGCCGTCCTCGTAGCCGCCGTCGCTGGCGGTCAGGAACAGGATCGTGCCGAACGTGGCCAGGACGCCGACGATGAAGCCGAGGATGATCCAACCGAACGGATTGCCGCGACGCTCACTCATCTGACTGGGATCCCCTGACGCCGATACAAGCCGGCTACCACGCTCTAAACGCCTGAACTAGAGCTTGGTTACCCGTTTCGGCCCTGAGGGGAAAGACGGTCCTAGGTGCCCGACCACTTGCGGACCGGACCGACGTCGACGTGGACGAAGTTGCTGGTCGGGTAGTAGCCGACGCCGCCGCGTCCCAGGTCCAGAGCCGCCTGGCGGACATAGCGCAGGTCGACGTCCTCCAGCTTGATGTCCATGGCCTTGCCGTCCATGTGCAGGCTGCGCTTGGCCACCTCGCCGCTGCGCTCGGCCAGCAGCTTGTTGGTCGCCGGCGAGCGGTAGCCCGAGATGATCTGGAACGGCGACTTGCTCTGGGTCTTGGCCCGGATCTGGTCGAGGATGTCGTAGAGGCCCGTGTCCATCGGATGGGTCTCGTCGTTGCGATAGTCGCGCAGCACCTTGTTCAGGGCCTCGACGGCGTCGGGCACGTACTCGCCCTTGTCCCAGTAGACCGCTTCCAGCTTCTCGTCGGTGTGGATGTTGCGCAGGTTGATCCAGCGCGGCTCGACGGCCGAATTCGAGGCGAACGTCTCGACCGGCGTCGGGCGCAGGCCCACCGGCGGAACCGGAGCGGCGGCCGGGGCTTTTCCTTCCAGGATCGCGCCGATGATATCGTCATCGGCCCGCGCGTCGGCGACCGGCAACAGCCCGGCGCCAAGAACGCCAAGCCCCATCTGGAGCAGCTTACGTCGATGCATTGGTACGCCTAAACCCCGACACTAAGGTTGGGGAGGAAACCGCAACGATGTTAACAAATCAAGCGGAGCCAGGACGAAGTGCGGCGATACGCTGCACCAGCTCGCGATCCCAGCCATACGGGTCATCGCGGAAGTTCACCTGCCCGTCCGGGGTCACATAGGCCGTCCAGTAGAGCAGGAAGACCGCGATCTGCTGCGGCAGCTTGGCCCGCACGGTGTCGCCGGTCGCCAGGGTCGCGTCGATCTTTTCCGGCGTCCAGGTCGCGTCGTCGCCCATCAGCGCCTTGGCCAGTTCGGTCGGCTTCTGCAGGCGCACGCAGCCGTGGCTGGCCAGGCGGCTGAAGCTGTCGAAGCGGGCGCGGCTGGGGGTGTCGTGCAGATAGACGCCGTAGGGGTTGGCGAAGTCGAACTTCAGCTTGCCCAGCGCCGCCAGCGGGCCGGCCTTCTGCTGCAGGCGCGAACCGCCGTCGCCGGTCGGGATGACGACGAAGTCGTTGCGGCGCAGATAGCCGGGGCTCTTGCGCTCCTTGGGCCACAGCTCCTTGGAGGCGATCGAGGACGGCACGTTCCACGGCGGGTTCAGGACGATCGAGTGGATCATCGACGACAGCATCGGCGTCTCGTCGCCCGGACGGCCGGTGACCGCGCGCATGGTCAGGGTCGGGGTGTCGTGGCTGAACACCGACAGGATGGCGGCGGCGACATTGACCTGGATGCGGTCGGCCGGCAGCACCTGCGGCAGCCAGCGCCAGCGCTCCATATTGGCCTCGATCTGGTCCAGGCGCCGCTCGACGGGAACGTTCAGCGCCTCCAGCGTGGCCTTGCCCACGACGCCGGTCGGATTGAGGCCGAAGCGCTTCTGGGCCCGCTGCACGGCCTGGGTCAGGGCGGCGTCGAAGATCGGCGCGCCATCGACGGCGATGGTCGGGTCCTCGGCGGCCAGGCGGGCTTCCAGCGCCACGACGCGGGCGCCGGTCGAGCCTTCCTTCAGGTCCGGACCGGCGGCCAGCGGCGCCCAGCCGCCCCGGGCGGCGATGTCGCGATAGGTGGCCAGGCCCTTCTGCAGGGTCTGGTAGCCGGTATAGGGCGGCGGCAGGGTTCCCAGCCACGCGGCCAGGCGATCCTGCTGGACGGCGGCGTAGAACTCCGGCGCCGGGTCGTAGGCCGCGGGCTTGAGGCCCCACTCGTTCATGAAGGCGCTGACCGGCAGCCGGCCCGAGCGCACGGCCTTGGCGTAGGCCAGGGTCAGGTTGATCAGCTGGGTCTGGCCGATGACGCGGGTCATGCCGTCGCGCGACTGCAGCTGGGCGATGGCCTGGTCAGGCGAAAAGGCCCCGGGCTCGAAGCCATGCAGATACGCGTCGCCCAGCACCTGGCGCAGCAGATCGATCTGCTCGGACCGCAGCTGGATGTTGGAATAGTCCGGCTGCATCGGCGACGGCCGGGGGGCATAGACCAGAGGAGCGGCCTGCTGGGGCGCTGCCTGTGGCGGACGGCCGCCGGCCAGGGGCGGACGCTGCGACTGGGCCTGCGCGGCTTCAAGCGACAGCAGGCTCATCGCCGCCGCCAGGACGCCGCAGGTTCTCGAAACTCGCATCACCGTCAAGCAGCCCGCCCGCATACGCGCGGACTTGCCGCGTCAAGGTTTCCAGATGGCCGTCGTCGGCCCTCCGCGTCAACGAAGGTAGCGTGAAAGGCGAGCCTTCCAGGCTGCTCCCGACAACGTTTTCCGACAACAGGAACCCGCAAGCCACACCGTCGGTTTCATTCAAAACGGGGACCTCGGCAAAACCAGGCGGCGTAAGGCATGCACCAGAAGACTCTCGACCTCTATCCGATCGGCAACTGCGCCGTCAGCGCCCTGATCGACACCGAAGGCCGCTTCGTGTGGGCCTGCGCGCCGCGCGTCGACTCCGATCCGGTGTTCAGCGCCCTGCTCGACAACGCCGACATCGAAAGCGCCGAGGCCAAGGGCGTCTGGGACGTACTGGTCGAGCGCCGGGCCGAGACCCGCCAGGGCTATCTGCGCAACACCCCGATCCTGCGCACCGAAATCGCCGACGAGGACGGCGCTCGGTTCGAGATCCTGGACTTCGCGCCCCGCTACATCCAGCACGGCCGCACCTTCCGCCCGACCGCCTTCATCCGCCTGATCCGGCCGATCATCGGCGTGGCCCGCATCACCCTGCGCGTGCGCCCCACCGCCGGCTGGGGCGCCAAGATCGCCGAGCACACCTCCGGCTCGAACCACATCCGCTATCTGTGCTCGGACATGACCCTGCGCCTGAGCACGGACGCGCCGGTCTCGCACATCCTGGAGGAGCGCACGTTCCGCCTGGAGCGTCCGATCGCCATGTTCCTGGGCGCGGACGAAGGCTTCGACGCCAATATCGGCGCGACCTGCGAGCGGATGCTGCGCGAGACCGACAGCTATTGGAAGCACTGGGTGCGCGGCCTGGCCGTGCCGCTGGAGTGGCAGACGGCGGTGATCCGCGCCGCCATCACCCTGAAGCTGTGCATGCACGAGGAGACGGGCGCGATCGTCGCGGCCCTGACCACCTCGATCCCCGAACACGCCGACAGCGGCCGCAACTGGGACTACCGCTACTGCTGGCTGCGCGACGCCTATTACGTGGTCCAGGCCCTCAACCGCCTGGGCGCGGTCGATATCCTGGAGAACTATCTGGGCTATCTGCGCAACATCGTCGACCGGGCCGGCGGCGGTCACATCCAGCCGCTGTTCGGGGTCGGGTTCGAGGAGGTGCTGACCGAGCGCTTCGCCCCCGACCTGCCCGGCTATCGCGGCATGGGACCCGTGCGTGTCGGCAACCAGGCCTTCGAGCACATCCAGAACGACGTCTACGGCCAGATCATCCTGTCCACGGTTCAGGCCTTCTTCGACGAGCGCCTGCTGCGTCCGGCCACGGTCGATGACTTCGAGGCCCTGGAACCGGTCGGCGAGCGCGCCTTCCAGCTGCACGACCAGCCCGACGCCAGCCTGTGGGAGTTCCGCGGCCGGGCCAACGTCCACACCTATTCCTCGGCCATGTGCTGGGCGGCCTGCGACCGCCTGGGTAACGCCGCCGAGAAGCTGGGCCTGAAGGAAAAGGCCGCCCTGTGGAACGGTCGCGCCGCCCAGGTGCGCCAGGTCATCGAGGACCGCGCCTGGAACGACAAGCTGGGCCGCTTCGCCGCCACCTTCGAGGGCGACGAGCTGGACGCCTCCCTCCTCCAGCTGGTCGATCTGCGCTTCCACGCCGCCGACGACCCGCGCAACGTCGCCACCCTGGCGGCGATCGAGGACGGTCTCCGTCGAGGCGCCTATCTGCTGCGTTACGCCATCCCCGACGACTTCGGCTCGCCGCAGACGGCGTTCAACATCTGCACCTTCTGGCTGATCGAGGCCCTGCACCTGTCGGGCCGCTCCGAGGAAGCCCGCGCGCTGTTCGAGGACATGCTGTCGCGCCGCACGGGCGCCGGCCTGCTGTCGGAGGACATCGGCTTCGCCGACGGCGAACTGTGGGGCAACTATCCCCAGACCTATTCCCTGGTCGGATTGATCAATTGCGCCGTGCTGCTAAGTCGGCCTTGGACCTCCGTCAGATAGACTTGGGGTCCGCCAGACTTGCAGAGCTGTGTTGCGGCTTTGACATCCGGCCGTCACAACTTGCAGGCAACTGCGAAGGCGGGACGCTCTAAAATTCGGAGAAGCTCTTTGGTGAGCCGCAAACTGGCCTTGGCCGGCGTCTCTTTGCTGGGCCTTTGGGGGTGTGTCGCGACCACCGCTTATGCGCAGCAGGCGACTACGCCCGCCCCTACTCCACAGCAAGCCCCCGCCAAGCCGGCAGCGCAGAAGCCCGTGACGCCGGAAGACCTCGACACCGAGGTCGAGGCCGTCACCATCACCGCCAGCGGCAAGCCCTATGGCGCGGTGATGGGCGACATTCCGCCGGAGGAGACCTTCAGCGCCGCCGACGTCCGCTCGTTTGGGGTGTCGTCGATCACCGACCTCTTGACCGAGCTGACGCCCCAGACCACCAGCGGCCTGGGCGGCGATCCGGTCGTGCTGCTGAACGGCCGCCGCATCTCCGGCATGGGCGAAATCCGCGACGTGCCCACCGAGGCGATCCAGCGGGTCGAGATCCTGCCCGAGGAAGTGGCCCTGAAATACGGCTACTCGGCCGACCAGAAGGTCGTGAACGTGGTGCTGCGCCAGCGCTTCCGCGCCGCCACGATCGAGGGCCAGATCGGCGGCTCGACGGCTGGCGGCCAGCTCAGCGAGATGGCCAACTACAGCCGCCTGCAGCTGAACCGAGACGGCCGCACCAACATCGCCGTGAAGATCCAGAACAGCGACCGGCTGCTGGAGAGCGACCGCGACCTGATCAGCCGCAACGACAACGGCCTCTACGACCTGGTCGGCAATATCGGTCCCGCCCTGCCCGGCGCGAGCCAGATCGATCCCTTGCTGCCCGTCGCCGTGGCCGGCGTCCCGGGCTCGGCGGCCAGCGGTCGCCCGGCTCTGTCGGCCTTCACGCCCGGCGTGGCCAACACCAGCGACCTCAGCGACAGCCGCACCCTGTTGCCCGAGAACCAGCAGCTGACGATCAACAGCGTCACCAACCGCTACATCCTGGACCGGGTGTCGGCGACGCTGAACCTGGGCCTCACCGCCTCGCGCAGCAATTCGCTGCTGGGTCCGGCGCGGGCGCGGCTGGTGATCCCCGGCGGCGACCCGTTCTCGCCGTTCAGCCAACCGGTGGCGCTGTACCGCTATCTGGGCGAGCTGGCCCCGCTGGAGCAGAACAGCCGCAACCTGGCCGGCCATGCCGGCTTCACCCTGACCAAGGACACCGAAGACCTGCGGCTGTCGCTGACCGGCAATTACGATCACGCCATCAGCCGGACCGAGACCGATCGCGGCGTCGACCTGACCGGCGTCCAGACCCGCCTGACCGCGCTGGACCCGACCCTGAACCCGTTCGCGCCGCTGGCCGGACTGTCGTTGACCCAGGACCGCGCGCGCTCGACCACCGACACGGGCGACCTGCAGTTCGTCGCCAACCGCTCCCTGTTCAAGTTCGCGGCCGGGGACCTGTCGACCACGTTCAAGCTGGGCGCGACGGGCACGAAGCTGAACGCCAAGTCGTTCCGCAACGGCGTCGAGACCGACAGCGACCAGTCGCGCGGCGACATCAACACCCAGGTCAGCTTCGACCTGCCGCTGGCCAGCCGTCGCAAGGGCGTGCGGGCGGGGCTCGGCGACCTCTCGGCCAACCTGAACCTGGCCGCCCGCCAGGTCTCGGACTTCGGGACCCTGACCACGATCGGCGGCGGCCTCAACTGGTCGCCGCTCAAGCCCGTCAGCTTCATCGTCTCGGCGACCCGCCAGGAGAACGCGCCCAGCATCGCCCAGCTGGGCAATCCGCTGGTCACCACGCCCGACGCGCGGGTCTTCGACTACGTGACCGGCCAGACGGTCGACGTCACCCGCATCAGCGGCGGCAACGCCAACCTGCGGGCAGAGGAGCGCAACGTCCTGAAGTTCGGCGTCAATGTCCGCCCCGAGAAGATTCAGGGCCTGACCCTGAACGCCAACTACACCCGCACCCGCATCGACAACCCGGTGGCCGGCTTCCCGGCCGCGACGGCGGCGGTCGAGGCGGCCTTCCCCGACCGCTTCACCCGCGACGCCGACGGCAACCTGACCCGGATCGATAGTCGCCCCGTGAACTTCGCCAAGCGCGAGAGCGAGCAGATCCGCTGGGGCCTGAACTTCTCCCGCCAGATCGGCAAGACCCCGCCGCCGCCGCCCGGCGGCTGGCGCGGTCGCCAGGGTGGCGGCCAAGGCGTAGGCGGCCAGCGCCAGGATGGCTCGACCGTCCCCGGCGCCGACCTGCTGCGCCGCACGCCCAGCGCCGCCGGCGGCGACAGCGCCCCGGCCCGTGCGCCGCAGCCCGACGACCAGGCTCAGAACCAACAGCAGCAGACCCAGCCGCCTCAGACCGGCGAGGAACCGCCGCGCCCGAACTTCGGCGACCGTGGCGGCGCCGGCGGTGACGGTCCCCGTTTCGGCGGCGGTGGCGAAGGCGGCGGACGCGGCGGTGGCGGCGGCTTTGGCGGCCGGGGCGGCGGCGGTGGCGGCAATCCGCGCGCCACCCGACTGCAGCTGGGCCTCTTCCACACCATCCACCTGCGCGAGCGGGTCGAGATCGCCGACGGCATTCCGGCGCTGGACCTGCTGAAGGGCGACGTTCTGGGCTCGGGCGGCGGCCAGCCGCGTCACGAGGTCGAGGCCCAGGCGGGGATCACCAAGTACGGCCTGGGCGCGCGCGTCTCGGCCAACTGGCAGAGCGCCACCCACGTCAGCAGCGGCGTCGGCGGGGCGTCCACCGATCTGGACTTCTCGGACCTGGCGACGGTCAACCTGCGCCTGTTCGCCGATCTCAGCGTCCGGCGCGAGTTGATCCAGGCTCATCCGATCCTGCGCGGCGTGCGCCTGACCTTCGCGATCAACAACCTGTTCGACGAGCAGCAGACGGTGCGCGACGGCACGGGCGTGGTCCCGCTGACCTACCAGCCGGATTACCTGGATCCGCGCGGCCGGGTGGTGTCGTTCAACGTCCGGAAGCTGCTGTTCTAGGGGCGCCCATTCGGTAGGCAGCAGTGCGAAATCCCGTGAGCTTCAGCGCCTCGCGGGATCGAACCCGGCCGTGCGGCGTTCTTGGCGCATGTTGCTTACTGATGAGGGGGTTCTCGCCATGACCGCGGCTCACACGGTCTCGCGCCTGGAATCTGTCGATCTCCCGCCCCCGCCTGTCGATTTGCCGCGCCGCTGTGCGCTGTTCCTCGACCTCGACGGCACGCTGGCGCCGATCATGCCGCGTCCCGACGATGTCGGGCCTGACGCCCGCCGCGCGCGGGTGCTGGCCCGCCTGCGCGAGACGTTCGAGGACCGCGTGGCGGTCGTCAGCGGCCGGGCCCTGTCCAACCTGGACTACATCCTGGGCGGCGGGGTGCCGGCGATCGGCGCCGTGCACGGCCTGGTGCGCCGCACCGCCGACGGCCAGGTCATCGAGCGCGAGCCGCATGCCGGCCTCGCCGACGCCCGCCGCATCCTTGTGGAGCTGGCCCACTGCGAACGCGGCCTGCTGTTCGAGGACAAGGGCCTGTCCGTCGCCCTGCACTACCGCAACGCTCCGGCCTGCGCCGAGGCGGTGATCGAAGCCGGCGAGCGCCTGTCGCAGTCCACGGGCCTCGTGCTGCAACTGGGCGACATGGTCGTCGAGCTGCGCACCCCCGGCGCCGACAAGGGCGCGGCCGTGACCGCCTTCCTGCGCGAGGCCCCGTTCCTGGGCGCCATGCCGGTGTTCATCGGCGATGACCTGACCGACGAGGACGGCTTCGCCGCCGCCAATCGCCTGGGCGGCTTCGGCATACTGGTCGGCAACCGCCGGCCGACCGAGGCGCGCTACAGCCTCCCGGACACCAACGCGGTCTTCAAATGGCTGGAGGGCCTGTCTGCCCCGGTGATCGCATGAGCCGGCTGATCGTCGTCTCCAACCGCGTCAATCCGCCGAATCCGGCGGAGGGCGGCGAAGGTTCGGTCGGCGGTCTGGCCATGGCCCTGGCCGCCGCGCTGCGGGAATATTCCGGCATCTGGTTCGGCTGGAGCGGCAAGACTATCCCGGAGTTCACCGGCCAGCTGAACATGCAGCGGATTGACGGGGTCACGGTCGCCACCGTCGATCTCGAGGAGACCGACTACCAGGAATATTATAACGGCTACGCCAACAAGACGCTGTGGCCGCTGTTCCACTACCGCGTCGACCTGACCGCCTATGACCGCTCGTTCGGCGAGGGCTATGACCGGGTCAACAAGCGCTTCGCCGAGACCCTGCTGCCGCTGATCGAGCCGGACGACATCGTCTGGGTCCACGACTACCACCTGATCCCGGTGGCCCGGGAGCTGCGCCGGATGGGCGTGACCAACCGGATCGGCTTCTTCCTGCACATCCCCTGGCCGGCCCACCAGCTGGTGGTCACCCTGCCCCGCCATAAGGCGCTGGTGGAGGCGCTGTTCCACTACGACCTGATCGGCTTCCAGACCGAGGAGTCGCTGCAGGCCTTCGAAGGCTACGTCTTCAACGAGGTCAACGGCTCCAAGAACGAGCGCGGCGAGCTGGTCGCGTTCGGCCAGCGCACCCAGGCCGCGGCCTTCCCGATAGGAGTCGACGCGGCCGACTTCGCCCAGATCGTCCAGGGCGAGACCGCCCGCAAGGTCTACGACCGGATGATGGCCCACAGCGTCTTCCGCAAGATGATCGTCGGCGTCGACCGCCTGGACTACTCCAAGGGCCTGGAAGAGCGGCTGATCGGCTTCGAGCGGTTCCTGCACGATCATCCGGACCTGGTCCGTGACGTCATGCTGCTGCAGGTCGCCCCGATCTCGCGCGACGAGGTCGAGGCCTATCAGGACCTGCGCGCGCGGCTGGACGGGCTGATCGGGCGGATCAACGGCGCCTATGCCGAGATGGACTTCACGCCGATCCGCTATGTGAACCGCAGCTATCGCCGCGACGAGCTGGCCGGGATCTACCGCGCCGCCCGCGCGGCCCTGGTGACGCCGCTGCGCGACGGCATGAACCTGGTGGCCAAGGAATATGTCGCGGCCCAGGACCCGAACGATCCCGGCGTGCTGATCCTGTCGCGCTTCGCCGGCGCGGCGCGGCAGATGAAGGACGCCCTGATCATCAACCCCAACAGCCCCGAAGAGATCTCCGACGCGCTGGAACGGGCCCTCTCCATGGAACTGCCGGAGCGCAAGCGCCGCTGGGAGGCCCTGTTCGACAACGTCAACCGCGAGGACGTCACCGCCTGGCGGGACGATTTCGTCACCGCGCTACGGGCGCGGTCGGGACCCGAAGGCGGGAAACCGGAAACGCCCGCGCCGAAGGTGCGCAGCCTGGACGTGGCGGCCAAGGCGCTGAAGGCCGGGCCGGAAGCCAAGGCGATGCGCGCCTAGCGCCTCGCCGGCGCATCGTTGGCGATTTCCGGCGAGGACGTCCGCAGCAGATGATTTCGCCCCTGCGGCGTGATCTCCCAGCCGCCACCGCCGTGACGCGCCAAGCCCAGGACCGTCAGGGCTTGCGCGGCGGCGATATTGATGAAGCCCGAGGACACGCCGGGCTGGCGCTCGGCCAGGCTTTGCAGGGCGCGTTGCTGGTTGGCGGGCAGCAGCTCGATCTTGGCTTGGGTCATGTCACTCCACGGCGCTGAGAGCGAAGCCGCCAGCAAGGCCGCATCCACCAGATATCGTGGGTTCAGCCTAGCATATTTCGCGTAGGCCGACGGACGATCTTGGGATTTTCAAAAGTCGTTTTTGCGCGGACCGGAAATCCAGGCGCGTTTCCGATACGTATTCCATCACGGAATATTTTCAGCCCTCAAAGAAAAATGCACTTCGGTTCGCTGGCAATTAAATTGTACGCACCAGCGTATTTCATGTTAACCGTTGATTATGCGCGAAATTAACAACCGAACTATTCTGAATGTTCTGCGTCACGAGGGTGGCTGGACCGTCGAGCAGGATGGCGACTATTTCGGCCAGTCGCCCGACAAGGAGGTCTCCAAAGCCGCCGCTCATCGGCGGGCGACCAGCCTGAACGCGTCCGGTCAGGCCTGTCAGGTCCGGGTCAGCGGCGAGACCGGCTTCTGGGCCCGGTCGTGAGCAAGACCGCCCTGCCCAAACCCCCGCCCTCGCCCGCCGTCGTGTTCGGCGGGCAGATCGAGACCGCGCTGGCCGGTGGCGTCCTGGCGAAGACCATGACCCTGCGCCTGACCCTCAACGACGGTCGGCGGTTGCGGCGGGATAACGACATCCCGCTGGAACAGATCAGCTACCTGGGCGGTCAGATGCACTTTCGCGGCGTCCGCGTGGTCGAGGGCGGCGTGATCACCAGCGTCCTGGACCAGCCGGCCGCGACCTAGGCCCGACCTACTTCTCCGCCATCCCGTCGATCAGCTTCTTCAGCCGCTCCACCTCGTCCGCCTTCAGCGGGCGGTGCTGGGCGAAGTGGCTGATCAGCGGGGCCAGCTGGCCTTCGAACAGGCGGTCCAGCAGACCCTGGCTCTCGGAGTGGACATAGACGCTGCGGTCGATCAGCGGGCGATAGCCGTGCTTGCCGTCGGCGCGCTCGGACTTGATCGCTTTCTTCTTCAGCAGGCGGTTGATCAGTGTCTTGACCGTGGCCTCGCCCCAGGCCTGGGACGCCCCGACCTCGGCGACCAGGTCGTCGGCCGACATCGGCTGGCGACGCCAGAGGGCCTCCATGACATGCGCTTCGGCGGCGGTGATGTGCATGACACTTACATCCGTAATTCACCGGGGACGCTATACCCGCTATTACGTGTGTCAAGCGCGGCGCCGCGAACTTGAGATTTGACGCGCGTCAGGCGAAACCGCACGCACTTTCGCCTGACGCGCTCAGGCCGCTCTAGCCGCCACGATCAGACCCATCGGCGCATGGTCTTCCAGCAGCGGGGCGAGGCTGAGCTCGATCTCGCGCTCGCCACCGTCCTTGACCAGCAGAGTCGCGCCGGTGACCGCCGGCTCGTTGGTCCGCATCACCGCCTCGATCCGCGCCGACAGGGCGTGACGCTCGGCCGGGCGCACCACGTCGGTCAGGCGGTAGTCGATCAGCTCCTCGACCTTGAAGCCGGTCATGGCCGCGAACCGCTCGTCCAGCTCGGCGAACGCGCCGCGCACGTTCAGCCGCGCGGCGCCGACATCGTGCAGGTTCGAGGTCGCCGTCCGGAACGCCACCGCCGCATCGAACCGCCGCCGCAGGTCGCGCTCCTCGCTGCGATTGAGCAGCAGCAGGGCCACCCCGCCCGGATAGGGGAAGGCCCGCATGCTGCAGCGCCGCTCGCCGCCGGGCGCGGCGCTGGCCTCGAACTCGCAGATCTCGCCCGCGCTCAGCGCCCGTCGCAACTGCTCGCCGATCATCGCCTGGCAGGGCGCGGGGAAAAGCTCCGACCACGACAAGCCCTCCAGCTGGCCGACGCTCAGCCCCGCCAGCGCCTCGAACGGACGGTTGACGACCACCGCCTTCAGCGACTCGTCGAAGGCCACGAACGCCTCGCTCATCGCGCCGAGCAGCGCCGCCAGCGCCGTTTCGGACCGTCCGTGCGCCGCGCGCACGGCGCCCTCGTCCGTCAGGCCGAAGAACAGGCCCGCCGACACCACCGCCACGCGCGGCCGGCCGTGGTGGGTGACGATGACCGGCGCCTCTAGCGCGCGATCCTGCCAATGTCCGAAGTTGCGGCTGATTTCGGCGGCCGTGACCGACAGGGGTTCCGAGTTCAGCGTCTTCATCACAGCCTCCTGGCTGTCCGCAAAATCCGCAAAACGCTCAACCGCCTCGCCTTAAGGATGATGGACCCGGGCGACACACGGCAACGCTATAGTTGCACAACGCGTGTCACAACAGCCGAGACGCGCGGGACCTCTGCGGCAGGACGTCGCACTTATCACGGGAAATCCGTCTTCCGGTCTCGTTACCAATCCCAAGTCGTGTGGATGCACTCTTCTCCCCTCGGAGGAGAGGAGACGTCACATGAAGGGACGCTCGAACAACAAGAGACCGCGGGGGAGCGAAAGCGGATCGGTGGCGGTGGAGTTCGCCATCCTGGGTCCGATCTTCATGGTGCTGGTCATGGGGATCATGGTCTGGGGCCAGTTCTTCTGGATGTCCCACGCGGTGCAGCAGCTGGCCAACGACTCGGCCCGCGCGGCCCTGGCCGGACTGGACGCCGGCGAGCGCGAGCACCTGGCGCGCGACACCCTGGGCGAGGAAGTCGGCGACTACGCCAACCTGAAGGCCGCCGCCGCGACCATGGTCGTGGAGACCCTTGGCGACCGCATGGTGGTCTCGGTCCGCTATGACACCTCGGACGCCGGCTTCCGGGCGCTGACGGGCCTGGTCCCCGCCCCGCCCCAGACGCTGGTGCGTCAGGCCACGGTGCGCCTGGGGGGCTACTGACATGGCCCGCAAGCGCTTCGCCTCGAACCAAGATGGCGGCGTCGCCATCATCAGCGCGGTCAGCATGCTGACCCTGGTGGGCTTCTCGGCCGCCGCGGTCGATCTGGGCTCGGTGTTCATGGAGACCCGCCGCCTCCAGGGCGCGGCCGACCTGGCCGCCATGGCCGCCGCCCGCGACCTGGACCACGCCCAGGCCGCCGCCGAGGCCACCGCCCGCGACAACGGCTGGACCGGCCCTCTCGCCGTGAACGTCGAGAAGGGCAGCTACCAGGCCAACCGGGCCCTGGCGGCCGGTGAACGCTTCACCGCCGGCGCCAATGACCCCGACGCGGTGCGTGTGAAGCTCAGCGGCGAAACCCCGCTGTTCTTCGGCCAGGCCCTGCTGGGCAAGCCGACCCTGACCATCCGCCGCCAGGCCACGGCGGCCCGCGCCGAGCTGGCCAGCTTCTCGATCGGCACGCGCCTGGCCTCGCTGAACGGCGGCGTGGCCAACGCCCTGCTGGCGGGCCTGACCGGTTCGCAGGTCAACCTGTCGGTCATGGACTACCAGGCGCTGGCGACCGCCGATGTCGATCTGTTCGACTATCTCGACGCGCTGAAGCTGGACCTGGGCCTGCAGGCCGCCTCGTACAACGATGTGCTCGGCGCCAAGCTGACCACCGGCCGCGCCCTGCGGGCGCTGGGCGCCACGCTCGACACCCAGGGCCAGACCCGCGCCGCCAACGCCGCCAAGGCCCTGGCGCGGGCCGCCGGCGATCGCACGCCGGCCCAGCTGAGCAGGCTGTTCGATCCGGGCCCCTACGGCGCCCAGGGTCACGTCACCGGCGGCCATGGCGCGACCGTGCGACTGGACGCCCTGAACCTGTCCAAAGCGGTGCTGGCGCTGTCCAACGGCGATCGGCAGGTGGCCCTGGACCTGGGCGCGGCGGTTCCGGGCCTGGCCGGCCTCAAGGCCTGGCTGGCCATCGGCGAGCCGCCCAACAACGCCCCCTGGATGACCATCACCGCCAGCCGCGACGTCATCGTCCGCACGGCCCAGACCCGCCTCTATCTGGAGGCCAAGGTCGGCGGGACAGGCCTTCTGCAGGTCGCCGAGATCAAGCTGCCGCTGCTGGTCGAAGCCGCCTCGGGCGAGGCCCGGCTCAAGGCCATGGCCTGCGCGGCCGGCGAAGCGACCCTGGACGTGCGTCCGGGCCTGGGGACCCTGGCGGTCGGCGAGATCGACACCGGCAAGCTGGCGGACTTCAAGACGCCCCTGACCCCGACCGACGCCGCGATCGCCAAGGCCCCGCTGTTCAGCGTCACCGGCAAGGCGTCGGTGTCGCTGGGCGGCAAGACCTGGCAGCCGGTCCGCTTCAGCCAGAGCGACATCAAGACAGGCGTGGTCAAGACGGTCGCCACCCACGACCTGGCCCAGGCCAGCATCGCCACCTTGTTGGGCCAGCTGTCGCTGAAGGCCAACCTCCTCGGCCTGGGACTGAACCTTGGCGAGAACGCCCTCACCAGCGCCACCGCCGCCCTGCTGACGCCCCTGGGCGCGCCCCTGGACGAGGTGCTGGACGCCCTGACCGGCTTGGTCGGCGTGCGCCTGGGCGAGGCCGATGTGCGCATGAACGGCCTGCGCTGCCGCGACGCGGCGCTGGTCGCCTGAATCCCTCTCTAGGACTTGAACCCCTCTCTAGGAAAGGAACACCCCGATGCCCCTGCCCTATCACCGTCTGCGGCTGGTCGACACGACGCCGGCGGCCGAGCTCAACCTGCTGGGTTCGGTCTTCGAGGCGCCCAATATCCGGGGCCAGCTGCACGCGATCTGCGCGCTCTATGCCCACACCCCCGTCCAATCGCGCCGCGCCGAGCTGATCGACGCGCTGGAGGACCTGACCCTGGAGGTCGCCCACCTGATGGCGCTGGACCTGCTGGAAAACGGCTGGCGACGGGAGCCTAGGCGCTAGGGCTTCGACCCCAGTGGCATGGCGGCTTCCCGATATCTCCTGGACCTGTCCCTAGCCCATCGCCAGGGCCATGGCGGCCAGCAGGGTCTGGGGTTCGATCGGCTTGGGCACCGCGCCCTTGAACAGGGCCGGATCCAGGATCGGATCGCGGTCGGCCGAGAAGGCCAGGATCGGCGTGATCCGGCCGTCGGCCGCATCGCGGATGCGACGAGCCGCGCCCTCCCCGTCCAGGCCGGGCATGCGCAGGTCCATCAGGATCAGGTCGAAATCGCGGCGATCGGCCAGGTCCACGGCCTCGCCGCCGTCACGGGCCTCGGACACCTCGATGTTGAAGGCCTGCAGGATGGTGCGCAGCAGGATGCGGTTGGCGGCGTTGTCGTCGGCGACCAGCACCGAGCGGCCGTCGACCCGCGCGGCGTAGTCCTCGGCGTCGGCCTCGACCGGCGCATCGTCATGCGCCACCTGCAGCGGCAGCGAGAACCAGAAGCGCGAGCCGTCGCCCGGCGTGCTCTCGACGCCGATCTGGCCGCCCATGATCTCGACCAGACCCTTGCAGATGGCCAGGCCCAGCCCCGCGCCGCCGCCCTGGCCGCCGCCCTCGACCTGCGAGAACCGCACGAACAGTTGCTCGACGCCCTCGGGCGAGATGCCAGGACCGGTGTCCTGCACCGTCCAGACCAGCGACGCGCCGTCGGCCGAGGGGGCCAGGGTGACGATGACCGCGCCCGTCTCGGTGAACTTCACGGCGTTGCCGGCCAGGTTCAGCAGCAGCTGGCGCACGCGGTCGCGATCGACCAGCACCCGCTCGGGCGTGGCCGGATCGACCACCAGCTCCAGAGCCAGGCGCTTCTCGGCGGCCAGCGGGGCCAGCAGCTCCAAGGTGTCGCGGACGCAGGCCTGCACGGCGACCGGACGCGGCCGGATCTCGACATGACCGTCCTCCAGCTTCGAGAAGTCGAGGATGTCGTTGATCGTGTGCAGCAGGGCCTCGCCGGCGTTCATGATCCGGTCGACCAGCACGCGGTTCTCGGCCCCAAGCCCCTCGTCGCGGGCGATCAGGCGCGAGAAGCCCAGCACCGCCGTCAGCGGCGTGCGCAGCTCGTGGGTCATGTTGGCCAGGAAGGCGGCCTTGGTGCGGGCGGCGGTCTCGGCCTCCCCGCGCGCCTTCAGCAGCTCGACCTCGCGCTCATGCTGTTCGGTGACGTCGCGGACCACGCCCATCAGCGCCGTCTTGCGGCCGGCGGCGTCCAGCTCCACGGCGGTCAGGGCCTGCAGGCGGCGCTCGCGGCCGTCGTCGGGGCGGGTCCAGCGGAAGTCGATGAACGGCCCGGTTTCGCCCAGCGGCCGGCTCTGGTCGACCAGGGCGCGGACCAGGGCCCGATCGTCGGGATGCACGCGCGAGAAGATGACGTCGCCGGAGATCGGCGCCCCGCGCGGCAGGCCGTGCAGGTCGTACATCTGGTCCGACCAGTCGCTGCGCCCGGTGACGTAGTCGAAGCTCCAGCGGCCCAGGCCGCCCATGATCTCGGCCATGCGCGCGCGGCTCATCTCGGCCTCGGCTTCGTCGCGGGCCATGGCCAGCTCGACCAGCAGGCCCTCGCGCTCGCTGTGCGCCAGCTGCTTGGCCAGGGCCGCGCCCAGCGTCTCGGCGACCAGGCTGACGGTCTCGATGTCGTCGGCGTCGAAGGCGTCCGGCGCGGCGTCGAAGGCCTTCAGCACCCCCACCGCCCGGCCGTCCTGGAACAGCGGCGCGCAGACCATCGAGCGGATGCCGATCTTCTCGCAATTGGCCCGGTCGACGCGAGGGTCGGCATGGGCGTCCGTGCAGTGCATCAGCCGCCCCTGCAGGGAGGCCTGGCCCGACAGCGAGGCGGCCCGCGACAGCCTCAAACCGCGATATTGGGCGTTGGCGGCGTCGATGGCGACATAGACCATCTCCTCGCCGTCCACGAGTTCGACCGCCACCCCGCCTGCGTCGAACACCGAGCGTAGAAGATCGACCGACATCTGCATGAATTCGTCGATCTCGAAATCGGCAGACGCAATCTTCGATTGCGCACGGCAGATTTCAAGCAGGTGGCGATTACGCCGTTCCAGATAATCCAGGACCTTATCCTGCTTATATACCACCGGTTGCACCTAGATAACGCAAGTATCTCGAAGAGAGCTTAACTATATAATTCTTGTGACCGTTATATCTTATCCATTTTTCTGAGAAGCACTCACGCCTGACAATTGAAGACATTCTGCCCGCTCGACCGAAGCGCGACCCACTCGCCTGCCTGGATGGTTTCCGGTCGCCGAACGCGCGTTCACGGGCTCATTGTCAATGACACCGGTTTCCACTAGAGACGTCACAACACCCGCCAAGCGGGACCTGTGCCGAATATTCGAGGGAGGACTAGCGGCGTGACCGTTTCTGAGGCCGACAGCGCGATTTTCGCCCCCGCGGCCATTGCTCCCCAGTTCGTAAAGGCCCGGCAAGAGGGCGTCAGCGTCCCCGGCTATCCGGGCGGCGTGATTCCCTCGTCCATGGCCGAGGGCTATGCCGTCCAAGACCTCGCCATCGCCGCCTGGCCGGACGAGCTGGTCGGCTGGAAGGTCGGCCTGGTGCCGCCGCAGCATCGCGAGCGCCTGGGCGCCGAGCGCCTGGCCGGCTGCATCTTCAAGTCCAAGGTCCAGGACGCCAAGGTCGGCGCGCCGAACGAATTCCGCGCCATCGAAGGCGGCTTCTGCGCCGTCGAGGCCGAGTTCATCATCCGCCTGGGCAAGGACGCTCCGGCCGACAAGACCGAATGGACCGCCGAGGAAGCCGCCGAATATGTCGGCGAGCTGCTGGTCGGCGTCGAGATCGCCGGCAGCCCGCTGGCCACCATCAACGCCTTGGGCCCGACCGTCGTGGCGTCGGACTTCGGCAACAACGATGGTCAGATCATTGGTCAGGCCATTTCCAACTGGCGCGACATCGCCTGGGAGGATATGCCGGTCGAGACCATCATCAACGGCAAGTCGGTGGGCAAGGCGACCGCCGCGACGATCCCGGGCTCTCCGCTGGCCGCCCTGGCCTTCCTGCTCGGAACCGTCGCCGCGCGCGGCAAGCCGCTGAAGAAGGGTCAGATCGTCACGACCGGCGCGACCACGGGCATCCACGACGTGGCCGCCGGTGACGTGGCCCACATCGATTTCGGCCCGTTCGGAACCGTGGACTGCGTCGCCGTTCCGGCGAAATAAGAAACGACCCGCTAAAAGGGGGAAGGAAGGCGTCCATGGACTTTTCGAAAGCGCCCGCCCCGTCCGAGAAGATCGGACGGTATCGTTGGGTGATCGTCAGCTTGCTGTTCGCGGCGATGGTCATCAACTACGTCGATCGTCAGACGATCGGCCTCCTGAAGGCGGACCTGTCGAAGGAATTCGGCTGGGACGAGACCCACTACGCCGACCTCGTGTTCTACTTCCAGATGGCCTACGCGATCGCGTATCTCGCCTGGGGCAAGATCATGGACAAGATCGGGGCCCGCTGGGGCTTCGGCGTGGCCTTCGCCATCTGGCAGATCGCCCACGTCGCCCACGCGGCGGCGGCCGGCTTCGGCGGCTTCGTGGCCGCCCGCATGGGCCTGGGCATCGGTGAGGCCGGCGGCTTCCCCGGCGGCATCAAGGCCGTGGCCGAGTGGTTCCCCAAGAAGGAACGCGCCTTCGCCACCGGCCTGTTCAACGCCGGCACCAACATCGGCGCCATCGTCACCCCGCTGGTCGTTCCCGGCATCGTGCTGGCCTTCGGCTGGCAGATGGCCTTCATCGTCACCGGCGCCGCCGGCCTGATCTGGCTGCCGATCTGGCTGCTGGTCTATCGCCGTCCGCGCGAGCAGAAGCGCCTGTCGGCCGCCGAACTGGCCTATATCGAGCAGGATCCGGCCGACCCCGTCGAGAAGATCGGCTGGGCCAAGCTGCTGACCAAGCGCGAAACCTGGGCCTTCGCCCTGGGCAAGTTCCTGATCGACCCGATCTGGTGGATGTTCCTGTTCTGGCTGCCGGACTTCCTGGGCAAGACCTACAAGCTGGACCTGAAGACCTTCGGCCCGCCGCTGATCGCCATCTACCTGCTGTCGGACGTCGGTTCGGTGGCCGGCGGCTGGATGTCCTCCACGCTGATGAAGAACGGCGCCAGCATCAACAAGGCCCGCAAGCTGACCATGCTGGTCTGCGCCCTGCTGGCCGTGCCCGTGATCTTCGCCGCCAACGCCAGCAACGTTTGGCTGGCCGTGCTGATCATCGGCGTCGCCACCGCCGCCCACCAGGGCTTCTCGGCCAACCTCTACACCCTGCCGTCGGACGTGTTCCCGCGCGCCGCGGTCGGCTCGGTCGTCGGCATCGGCGGCATGCTGGGCGCTTTCGGGGGCATGGCCTTCTCGAAGTACATCGGCAAGGTGCTGGACAGCATCGGCACCTACACGCCGATCTTCCTGGTCGCCGGCAGCGCCTATCTGATCGCCCTGCTGGTCATCCACCTGCTGATGCCCAAGATGGAGCCCGTGAAGATCTAAGGATCGACACGACCCCACGATATCGAAGGCCGGGGAGCGATCCTCGGCCTTCTTTCGTATAGAGGACGGACATGATGGCAGCCTCCCCTCCGTTGAACGTCGCCCCCCTCCAAGTGGCTCTTGTCGGCTACGGCTATGTCGGCAAGACCTTCCACGCCCCGCTGATCGCCGCGACGCCGGGCCTTTCGCTGCACGCCGTGGTGTCGAGCGACCCGGCCAAGGTCGCCGCCGACTTCCCCGAGGCGCGCGTCGTCGCCGAGCTCGACACGGCCCTGGCCGATCCCGCCATCGACCTCGTCGTCATCGCCACACCGAACGTCCTGCACGCGCCCCAGGCGATCGCCGCGCTCGAGGCTGGCAAGGCCGTGGTGGTCGACAAGCCCTTCGCCGTCACCGCCGCCGAGGCCCACGCGATGACCGACGCCGCCAAGGCCGCCGGCAAGCTGCTGACCGTGTTCCACAACCGCCGCTGGGACAGCGACTTCCTCACGGTGAAGCGCCTGCTGGCCGAGGGCGTGCTGGGCGAGATCGTCCTCTGCGAGAACCGCTACGACCGCTTCCGCCCCGAGGTCCGCGACCGTTGGCGCGAACGGGCCGGTCCGGGCTCGGGCGCCTGGATCGATCTGGGGCCCCACCTGCTGGACCAGGCCCTGGCCCTGTTCGGCGAGCCGCTGGCCATCTCGGCCGACATCGGCGCCCAGCGCGAGGGCGCGACCGCCGACGACTATTTCCACGTCACCCTGCGCTATCCGGTCCTGCGGGTGATCCTGCACGGCAACCTGCTGACCGCCGCGACCGGCCCGCGCTTCTCGGTCCACGGGACCAAGGCCAGCTACGTCAAGCACGGCCTCGATCCGCAAGAGGGCCAGCTGAAGGCCGGCATGACCCCCGGCGCCGACGGCTGGGGGATCGACACCCGCCACGGCGCGATCACCACGGTCGAGAACGAGGTCGCCTCGCAGGTCGAGGTCGCGACCCAGCCCTCCGACTACCGCGCGTTCTACGCCGGCGTCCGCGACGCCATCCGCGACGGCGCGCCCTCCCCCGTGTCGGTGGAGAGCGCGCTGCGGACGATGGAGCTGCTGGAACTGGCCCAGCGCGCGGCGGACGAACAGCGCGAGCTGCCGGTCGCGCCCTAGCTCGGGATGCGGGCGACGACCTTGATCTCGAAGTCGAAGCCGGCCAGCCAGGTGACCCCGACCGCCGTCCAGTTCGGATAGGGCGGATCGCCGATCTCTTCGGCTCGCACGGCCATCATCGTCTCGAACTGCGCCTCGGGATCGGTGTGGAACGAGGTGACATCGATCACGTCCTCCATCCCGCAGCCGGCGGCGGCCAGCACGGCCTTCAGATTGGCGAAGGCCCGCCGGACCTGGTCCTCATAGACCGGCTCGGGCGAGCCGTCCTCGCGGCTGCCGACCTGGCCGGAGACGAACAACAGGTCGCCCGAGCGGATGGCGGCCGAATACTGGTGCAGGTCGTACAGAGCGTGGCGGCCTGCGGGGAAGATGGCTTCGCGCTTGGACATGACTAGATACCTTTCGATGTCGCGCCCGGCGGTCTCCGCTGGGCAGGACCTCGAAGTAGGTCGACGCCGCATGACGAACTAGACGTTGAAATCGGCATGAGCTGATGCAAAATCCCCATCAATGCCCCGTCCGTCCCTCAACGACCTCACCGCCTTCGTGGCGGTCGCCACGCACCGCAGCTTCCGCCGCGCGGCCGACGAGCTGGGCGCGGCCCCCTCGACGCTAAGCCATGCGATGCGGGCGCTGGAGGAGCGGATGGGCGTGCGGCTGCTGAACCGCACCACCCGCAGCGTCTCGCCGACCGAGGCCGGATTGCAGCTGCTGCAGCGCCTGCAGCCGGCGCTGAGCTCGCTGGACGACGCCCTGGACAGCGTCGCGCCATTCCGAGGCCAGGTCGCCGGCGTGGTCCGCATCAACGCCCCGCGCGCCGGGGCCGCCATCCTGGTCCGCGACGTCCTGCCCCGGATGGCCGAGCGCTATCCCGACGTCACCGTCGATCTGGTCGCTCAGGGCCAGCTGATCGACATCGTCCAGGCCGGTTTCGACGCCGGCGTGCGCCTGGCCGGCTCGATCCCTCGGGACATGATCGCCGTGCCGATCGGCCCGCCGCTGCGCTTCGTCTGCGTCGCCTCGCCCGCCTATCTGGAGCGCGCCGGGACCCCGACCGCGCCCGACGAGCTGACCGCCCATCGCTGCATCGGCCATCGCCTGCCCAGCGGCCGCCTCTATCGCTGGGAGTTCGAGCGGGCCGGCCAGGCGATCAGCCTCGACGTCACCGGCCCCGTGACGCTGGACGACGAGGACCTGATGGTCGACGCCGCCGTCCAGGGCCTGGGGATAGCCTATGTGATCAGCTCGACCGCCCAGGCCGCCCTCGCCGCCGGCCAGCTGCGCGAGGTCCTGTCGCCGTGGCTGCAGTTCGCGGAGCCCGCGGCGGTCTACTATCCCGGCCACCGCGCCGTGCCGCCGGCCCTGCGCGCGTTCCTGGACGTGGTGCGGGAAACCGGGCGCTAGCGGCCACGCAAAAGCGCCGCCCGGACCAAGCCGGACGGCGCTCTCGTCATTCCTGCCTAGGGAAAGCGCCCTAGTATTTCACCTTCAGGCGCGCGTACCAGAAGCCGCCATTCATGCCGAACGGGCCGCCCGAGCGCGGATAGATCTGACCGTCGGCCGTGCTGCCGGTCAGGGCGTAGATCGGGTTGGCCGTGGTCGGCTTGAGCTTGTCCGGATAGGCGTCGAACAGGTTATTGGCCCCGACGGTCAGCGTGTACTTCTCAGCCAGCGTGTAGCTGACGTCGAGGTCGGCGGTGACCTTCGAACCGAACTTCTGGCCCGGATAGTCCTGGTTGGTGCTCCAGCTGCTGTAGTAGTTGCCGCGGGCGTTGATCAGGAAGCCGCCGATCTCGTAGCTGGCCGAGGCGTTGGCCCGGTGCTTGGGCGTGATGTTCTCGATGTCGTAGATTCGGTCGGCGCCGATGGCCACCGGGTCGGATTTGGTGACCGTGCTCTTGTTGTAGCTGTAGGCCAGGGTGAGGCTCAGCGGGTTGCCGCCCAGGTCGGTGCGATAGCTGGCGACCGCGTCGACGCCCTTGGTCTTGGTGTCGAAGCCGTTGGTGAAATAGGCCACCGCGCCGCCGACCCCGACCGCGGCCAGCGCGGGCTGGGCGACGATGTCGGCCGCGACCACATCGAACGTGCTGGTGATGCTGATGCGGTCCTTCACCTTGATCTGATAGCCATCGACGGTGAGCGTGAAGTTGTCGATCGGCTTGAAGACGAACCCGACGCCGTAGTTGGTGGACTTCTCGGGGGTCAGGGTCTTGGCGCCGAAATACTTGGCGATGGCGCTGGTCACCGGATAGGTGCCGGTCTGGACCTGCTCGCCGCCAGGGGCGAAGGCGGTCGTCAGGATCTCGGTGTTGCTCTGCCCGGGCGACGGGGCGTGGAAGCCCGTGCCCACGGTGCCGCGCACCGAGAACATGTCCGACACGTGATAGAGGGCGTTCACCTTGCCCACCAGGGTGTCGCCGAAGGTGTCGTAGTCCTCGTAGCGACCGGCGACGCCGACCGTGAAGGCCTCGGTGATGTCGGTCTCGGCGCCGAGATAGACGCCGTAGTTGCTCTGGGTCGAGGTCTTGGCCGACGCCGGGCTGGTGCCGCCATAGCCGCTGGCGCCCGGCGACTGCGACGCCGTCTCGGGATTGCCGCCCACGATCGAGCGCGTGTAGACGCCCGGCGAGACCTGCACGTACAGCGGCTGCACGGCATAGGGACCGGCGGCGTAGGACTGCAGGTCGCCGGCGGTGGCTTCATATTCCTCGTGCCGGAACTCGGCGCCGCCCGACAGGGTGATCGGGCTCGCGAAGCCCACCTCGACCGGATAGGTCAGGTCCAGGTTCAGGTTGGTTTCGCGCTGGATCAGCTTGCCGAACTGGAACTCTTTCTGGCTGGCCGGACCGAACGAGGCGTTCAGCGACTTGGTCATCGCCAGGTCCAGCGAGTTCTTGGCCACGGTGGCCGAGAGGTCGTAGGTCAGGCCGTTGTCGGCCGTCCCCCGGGCGCCCGCCGTGCCGTAGAACTGTTCGACCACGCCCTGGAAGCGCGGGGTGAAGCCGGCCGGATAGACGGACGTGAAGTTGAAGGTGTTGCTGTCCTTGACGAAGCCGCCCGTGGGGCACGTGGCGTTGCCGGTCGGACAGGCCGTCAGGTAGATCGGGGCGAACGCGCCGTTGCGCCCCGGCGAGCCCGTGGCGGCCGTGCCGGTGCCGTTGTTGATCGCCAGCGGCGTCGGCGCCGAGATCGGCGAGCGGTAGTTGAAGCTCTGATCGGCTTCGCGATGCCCGACATTGGCCGTCAGGTAGAGGTGGGTGTTCTCGTTGACGTCGTAGCCGGCGTTGACGAAAATCTTATAGCCGTTGGTCGGCGACGAGCCCCAGATCTGCGCCGGGCCGGGATAGTTGGGCAATTGCCCCGCGAGGGTGGGATTGTTCGCCGCGAAGACGGCGGCGATGGGCCGGGTGGCGCCCCGGCTGGTCTCGCCGTCGTCGAAATACTCGCCCGACACGTTGACGAAGCCCGCGTCGAACAGCTTGAAGCCGGCGTTGATGGCGAACTGATAGCTCTCGCCGTCGCCGCTATAGGTCTGGCCATAGCGCGCCTGGGCC
This sequence comes from Caulobacter sp. GW456-12-1-14-TSB4, assembly GCF_059424195.1. NCBI lineage: Bacteria > Pseudomonadati > Pseudomonadota > Alphaproteobacteria > Caulobacterales > Caulobacteraceae > Caulobacter > Caulobacter sp. GW456-12-1-14-TSB4. The sequence goes on along the minus strand of NZ_JBWKZF010000007.1, from coordinate 7,010 downwards.
TCGAAGCCGGTGTCGCTGTCGCGCAGGCCGTAGTTGATGACGCCGCCGATGGCGTCCGAGCCGTACTGGGCGGTCGCGCCGTCACGCAGGATCTGCAGGTTCTTGACCGCGATCGACGGGATCATCGACAGGTCGACGGCCTGCGCGCCCAGCGACAGGGCGGTGTCGCCGCCCGTCACCACCTGGACCAGGGCCGAGCGGTTGTAGCGCTTGCCGTTGATCATCACGAGCACCTGGTCGGCGCCGAGGCCGCGCAGCGATGGCGCGCGCACGAAGGTCGAGGCGTCGGAAATGGTGTTCTGCGGCACGTAGAACGACGGGACGAGGTTCTTGACCACGTCCAGCATGTCCGCGGCCGGCTGGCGGGCCAGCTCTTCGCCGCCGAACACGTCGATCGGCGACGGCGAGTCCACCACCGAGCGGTCGGTTCTGCGCGTGCCGACGACAATAATAGAGTCGAGTTCGGTCGCGGTTGGCTCGGACGCCTTGGCCTGGAAGCCGGAGGCATTGGCAAGGCTGGCGCACCCTAGTGCGATCGAAAGAGTCGAGATCCCCGAAAGCAGAATAGTCTTTGAGAACTTAGTCATACAAACCCCTCGTAGCGCTGTTTGCGCGTTTGTTTCTTTTCGAGGGCAGCTTCCCGGCGACGTAATTTTCTTGTTTTTACGCTCGAATACAGGCGCAACCGGCGAGGTTGCGCGATTGAAACAGTTCGTCAGACGCGAAATATCCGCAATAGCCACCACCATCCCGGGAACGTAACGGCGGTCTTTGGGGCTCTGGCTGCGCCATTGCGCGGCGCCCGCCACGCTTTTTGCGCAGCGCCGTGACCATAATTGCGGCGCCGCCCGTCCGCCGAAAGCCCCTTCCCCGTCGCCGAACTCTGCTATCAATCCCGCATGCAACGCAGGCGAAGCATCCTCATCGTGGGCGGCGGGACGGCCGGGTGGCTGACGGCCGCCTATCTGGCCAAGGCCCTGCGCGTGGCCGAGCACGCGCACCTGGAGATCACCCTCCTGGAGTCGCCCGACATCGGCATCGTCGGCGTCGGCGAGGCCACCTTCCCCACCATCCGCAACACCCTGCGGTTCTTAGGGATCGACGAGGCGCACTTCATCCGCGAGACCTCGGCGACCTTCAAGCAGGGCATCCGGTTCGTCGACTGGGTCCATGCGCCTGAAAGCGACAGGAGTGGGGGCGGCAAGCACCACAGCTTCTTCCATCCGTTCGAGGCGCCGTTCTCGACCGAGGGGACCTCGCTGGCCCCCTACTGGCTGCTGCAGGACGAGGCCGCTCGCGCCCCGTTCGCCGAGGCCGTGACCATCCAGGCCCGCGTCGCGGACGCCGCCCGAGCGCCCAAGCGGCCGCACGAGAGCGACTTCGCTGGCCCGCTGAACTACGCCTACCACTTCGACGCCGCCAAGCTGGCCCAGGTGCTGGCCGACCGGGCCCGCGCGCTGGGCGTGCGCCACCTGCAAGGCCAGGTCACCGAAGCGCCGCTGGACGAGACCGGCGCCATCGCCAAGATCGTCTCGCCCGAGCACGGCGAGCTGACCGCCGACCTCTATATCGACTGCTCGGGATTCCGCGCCGAACTGATCGGCAAGGCCCTGGGCTCGCCGTTCAAGTCGGCCAGGCCGATCCTGTTCGCCGACCGAGCTCTGGCCTGCCGCGCGCCCTATGAGCGGCCCGACGCGCCGATCCAGAGCTACACCGTCGCCACCGCCCACGCGGCCGGCTGGACCTGGGACATCGGCCTGGCCGGCGCGCGCGGCGTCGGCTGCGTCTATTCCAGCGACCACATGGACGACGACCAGGCCGAGGCGGTGCTGCGCGACTATCTCGGCGGGGCCGACATCGAGCCTCGCAAGATCAGCTTCGACGCCGGCTATCGCGAGAAGCAGTGGATCAAGAACTGCGTCGCCGTGGGCCTGTCGGCCGGCTTCCTGGAGCCGCTGGAATCCACCGGTGTGGTGCTGATCGAGGCCGCCGTGGCGATGATCGCCGAGCTCTTCCCGCACAACGGCCCGGTCAGCGCCCCGGCCCGCCGCTTCAACGAGCTGATGACGGCGCGCTACGACAACATCATCGTCTTCCTGAAGCTGCACTACGCGCTCAGCCAGCGGCCCGAGCCGTTCTGGCGCGAGAACACGCTATCGGCCTCGATCCCCGAACGGCTGGCCGACCTCTTGGAACAGTGGCGCTATCGCCCGCCGGCCCGGTTCGACTTCATCCTCGATCTCGAGACCTTCGCCTTCTTCAACTACCAGTACATTCTCTACGGCATGGGCTTCAAAACCGACCTGGCCGACGGCGCGGGCGAGTTCCCGGACGTTGCGGCGGCCGCCAAGCTGTTCGCCAAAATCCGTGGCTTCGCCGACCGCGCCACCCAGGACCTGCCCAGCCACCGCGACCTGATCGCGCAGATCAACCAGTTCGGCTTCGCGCTCGAAGGGGCGTGAGCCCCGCTACTCCGCGGCCCGACGCTCGGCGTAGCTGACCCGCGCGGCGTCCATGCGCGCCGCATTGGCCACGACCCATTCCGACAAGGCCTTCACCGGCGTCAGCAGATCGTAGCCCAGCTCCGTCAGGGCGTATTCGACCTGCGGCGGCGTGGTGTGGGTCACCGTGCGCGAGACGAAGCCGTTCTCCTCAAGGTCTCGCAGGGTCGAGGCCAGCACCTTCTGGCTGATCTCACCGATGTCGCGGCGCAGGGCGTTGAAGCGCCGGGGACCAGGTCCCAGCGTCCGCACCACCAGCAGAGTCCACTTGTCGCTGATCCGCGCCAGCAGACGGCTGATGTGCTCGCAATGCGCGGGGTTGCCGGCGCAAGGCGCCTCCTCGCAGGGGGCGGTTTCCTCGCGGTTATCTGGTGTCGACAAAGTGCCTCCTTACGTGGCCCCAGAGAACTTTCGTAATCCGGTTTCCATTAGAAACCAGCATACCCGAGGTTATCATGACCACCAAACCCCGCATCGCCGTGATCGTCGGCACGACCCGCCCGACGCGCTTCGCCGATGCGCCCGCCCAGTGGATTCTCAAGCAGGCCCAGGCGCGCGGCAACTTCGACGCCGAGCTGGTCGACCTGCGCGACCATCCCCTGCCGCTGTTCGACGAGATGGCCAGCAATCGCTGGATGCCCAGCCAGAACCCCGAGGCGGTGCGCTGGCAGCAGACCCTGGCGCGCTTCGACGGCTTCATCTTCGTGGTCGCCGAGTACAATCACTCGATCACCGGCGTGCTGAAGAACGCGCTCGACCAGGCCTATACGGAGTGGGAGCACAAGCCGTTCACGGCGATCGGCTATGGCGGCGTCGGGGCGGCTCGCGCGGTCGAGCACCTGCGCGGCATCGGCGTCGAGCTGCAGATGGTCTCGACCCGCAGCGCCGTCCACATCGGCGGGGCCGACTTCATGGCCATCCACCCCGCCCTCGGCGGCGCGCAGACGATCGAGGACATCGAGGGCCACCTGCTGGCGTCGGCCACGGCCGCCCTGGATGAGCTCTCGTGGTGGGCCAAGGCGACCATGGCCGCCCGGGCGAACTGACCCCAAGAAAAAGGCCCGCTTCCTTCGAAGCGGGCCCAGTGGGGAAATGCTCTTGAGCCTTAAGCCCGCGCGCCGTCCGGCACCGCGCCCAGCTCGCCCGACTCGCGGGCCTTCTTGCCGTAGACGACCTCGAACAGCGGGCTGGCCATCACCGTGGTGACGATCGCCATCAGCACCAGCATCGAGAACAGGGTCGGGCCGATGATGCCCTTCTGCAGGCCGATATTGATGATGATCAGCTCCATCAGGCCGCGCGAGTTCATCAGCGCGCCGATACCCATGGCCGTCGAGTGGTTCTCGCCGGTGGCGCGGGCGGCGACGTAGCAGGCGCCCCACTTGGCCACGATCGAGGCGGCCAGGACGCCGAGGGCGATCAGCAGCAGCTGGGGCGAGTTGACCATGTCCATCCGGGTGTTGAGGCCCGAATAGGTGAAGAACATCGGCAGCAGCAGCACGACGGCGATCGGCTCGACCTTCTTCTTCAGCTCCTCGACCAGCAGGCCGCGCGGCATGACCACGCCCAGGATGAAGCCGCCGAAGATGGCGTGGATGCCGACGGCGTCCATCAGGAACGCCGAGGTGCAGAAGGCCAGGATGACCAGAGCCAGGGTCGAGGTGGTCATCTCGCCGTCGCGCTCGACCATGCGGCCCAGCGGGGCCAGGATCTTCGGACCCATGGTGACCACGAACAGCACCCACAGCAGGCCGCCGCCGATCGCCAGACCCGCCACGCCGGGGCCGCCGCCGAACGTCGCCAGCACCAGGGCCAGCACGCACCACGACACGGCGTCGTCGAAGGCGCCAGCGGTCAGGGACAGGGTGCCCAGCGAGGTGTTGGCCAGGCCGCGCTCATTGATGATCCGGGCCAGCATCGGGAAGGCGGTCAGGGCGATGCAGGCGCCCATGAACAGGGTGGCGTTGGCCTGGCTGATGCCAGCGGCGAACAGGCCCGGGACCTTCAGCAGGAACGGCGTGATCAGGGCGGCGATGACGAACGGCGCGGCGATGCCGGCGAACGACACGCTCATCGCGCTCTTGGCTTTGGACTTGAAGTGGCCCGCCTGGAAGCTGGTGCCGACCATAAACATGTAGAGGCCCACGCCCAGCTGGGCGCCGACATAGAGGATGTTCTTGGTTTCCTTGGGGAAGATCGCGGCTTGCAGATCGGGGGCCAGCAGGCCCAGCAGCGACGGGCCAAGCACCACGCCGGCGATCATCTCGCCCACGACCTGGGGCTGCTTCAGCAGCTTCTGGCCGAGCCAACCCACGACGCGGCAGGCCAGCACGATGACGGCCAGCTGCAGGAAGAAGTGCACGGAAAAATCGGTCGGCGAGTAGCTGGCGGCGGCGGCCTTCGTGGCCGGTCCGTGCTTGTTGAGCAGGTCGCCCGCCACGGCGATCGTCTGCGAAATCAGGTCTGACACTGTCTTAGCCCCCTAAAGAATGTCGTCTGGCTTTACGCCTTGGCCTCATGCCGCGCAGGAATCCGGCGCGTGCGCAACAGGACGACGGCATTTTTGACAGCCTTGTCAGTCGATTGTTTTCGTTGCCCATTTTTTGTTGCCGGAACGCCACTATGTAGTAACGTACCTACAGACAACCTTGTCATTTTCCCGGGCGAGCCACGCTGATGAAGGTCCTGACGAGCCGCGATTTCAACCAGGATGTCAGCCAGGCCAAGCGCGCGGCCCGACTCGAGCCGGTGTTCATCACCGATCGCGGCCGCCCTACCCACGTGCTGATGAGCGTCGAGACCTATCGCCGGCTGACGGGCCAGACCGAGACCATCGTCGATCTGCTGGCCATGCCGGGCCTGGCCCCGGTCGAGCTGCCGCGCTCGACGGAAACCTGGAACCGGCGGGACGGCGGCTGATGCATCTGCTCGACACCGACGTCGTCTTCGAGCTGCGCAACGCCAAGGCTGGCGCCACCGACGGCGGCCTGGCCGCCTGGGCGACCAACGCCTCGCGCTCCAGTCTGTTCATCTCGGCCCTCACGCTGCTGGAGCTGGACACCGCCGTCGCCCGCGCCGAGCGCAAGGACAAGACCCAGGGCGCGCAGCTGCGCGACTGGCTGGACAACCGCGTCACGGCCGCCTTTGACGGCCGGGTCCTGGCGATCGACGCCGCCGTGGTCCGCCGCCGCGCCCACCTGCCGCTGGCTGACAGCCGCGACGCCCTGCTGGCCGCCACCGCCCTGGAGCACGGCCTGACCCTGGCCACCCGCGACGCGACGGCCTTCGCCAAGGTCCCCCGGCTAAAGCTGTTCAATCCCTGGGGCTACAAGCCCGAGGCGCTGGACGACGAGGAAGACTGGGGTCAGGCCGCCAAGGCCGGCACCCAGTGGCTGCGGAACATCTTCGTGCGGGGCTGAAGCCCTACTGCACGCCCGTGGCGTCAGCGGCGGCGACGCGCACCGTCATCGAGAACGGCGCGAGCGGCGCGGCGACCTGGGGCGTCGGGGTCGGCGGCTGGGCCGCGACCATCACCGGGACAGGCTCGGCGGCGATCATCACCGGCGGCGGGGCCGGCTTGGCGGCCACGAACACCAGTCGGTTCCCCTTGCAGGTCCCGGCGTTGTAGAGGCCCTTCAGATAGCCGCGCCGCACGAAGCCGGCCTTGATGGCGTCGCGGACCTCCTGGTCGTGGCGCTCGGCCCCGGTCAGGCGGCGCACCCAGCCGCGCATCGGGATGACGTCGGTGATCGTGCTGGCCACCACGCCCAGGACGGGCTTGGCCATGCCGCCCTGCCCGGTCTTGGCGTCGCTGCGGTCGTCATAGTCGTCGCCCAACACGGCGTCGAACTGGTCGATCTCGGCCTTCAGCGGCGCGCAGCCAGTGCTGGGCGGAGCATAGGGATCGACCTGGGCCTTCTTCAGCAGGTCAGGTATCTCGGAACGCACGACATTGATGTCGCGCAGCGGGGCCGCGACGGCCGAACCCAGGCTCTGGGTATTGGCCTCGGCGGAGGTCTGAGGAGTCTTCTGCTGCTTGCCCGCCAGCGCCGTATCGGCCGCCCCCAGCCCGAGACTCAGCGCCAGCACGGCCACGGCGCATTGTCGCCCCGCGGAACTGTGAACTGGCGAAACCATGGTCCTGAACTCACGAAATTGATCTGACCGCCAATCAACCCGGGAATCGCCGCGTCCGTTCCGAAAAGCGCGCGTTCGTGATTGCGCCTCATCAGAGCCCCGCTTTCGACACAACCAGGCCGGAACCCTGCTCAAGCTGAGGTTGGGGGACGAGGCGCTATGGCGGCGGGGCGAAGCGGACGGACATGGCTGATCGCCGGCCTGTCCCTAGGCCTGCACCTGCTGGTCCTGGCCTGGCTGGCGCGGCCCGAGGCGCCGGACGCCGTCGAGGGGCCGTCCCCCATGATCGTCGAGCTGGTCGAGCCGATCATGCGCCCGTCCAGACCCCGCACCGCCGAACACCCGCACAGCCTCTCCAGGACGGTAGAAGCC
>NZ_JBWKZF010000006.1:237068-249784 GCF_059424195.1 Caulobacter sp. GW456-12-1-14-TSB4 | reverse complement strand
GGGTTGTGGGCGGGGTCGAGGGTCCGTTGCCGATCGGCGGTCAAATCGCGGGGTTTGGTGACGTGACTGAGTCGCCGCGCAAGGGAACGGGCAATGGGATGCGATTTGCTGCCAGCCGAGAGGCGAATCCTTGCCGGTTCCCACGCATCGAGGCGGCCAGGGCGGGCCAGACGGGCAACTATCGCGAGTGGTGGTCGTAAATTCAGGGATTTCGAGCACCTCGCACATTCTCAAGGTTGCAACTGCAACGCCTCTCCTGTGATCATCCGTAAGTTGATTAGTTTGGAGCGCTTGCATGCTCGGTTCGCCGTCTGCGCCGCTCGCCCGCCAAGGCCGATTGCTTTCTCGCACCTTGAGACTGGTGAAGAAGGAGCGGCGCATGACCTCGCTGGAGGTCGCGTTGAAGATGGGCGTGGCGTTGAGAACCTATCAGGACTTCGAGAAGGGCAAGGGCGACTTCGACCTCTGGAAGATCCGTCGGTTCGCCAAGGCCACTCGAAGCGACGCGATCGGCATCGTTCTGGCGGTGATGTACGGCAACCCGAAGATCGCCCTGATCACAATGCGCAGCAAGTTCCTGATGACGGGTTGGATCGGTTTCCTTGAGCTGTGGCGCACGCTGGGCGACCGGCTTCATCTGATACCGGCCGCCCAAATCCTGCTGGGCTTGCGGAAGATGGGGGAGCACTTGCACGAATTCCTGGATCGTCGCGCCGGCTCGATGGAGGCGTGGTTGGAAAACTCCCTGGAGGAACTCTACGAGGACCCCAGGGAGGCCGATGAAGACTAAAGCCCAGCTCGGAGCCCTAGCTGGAGGATGGCGGCGGGGCAACGGCGGGCGCCGGCGGCTCGGCGCGGCGGATCCAGGTGAGCGGCAAGACGCCATCCTCGGCGGCCATGATCCGGCCGCTGATCGGCTCGGGCCAACTGGGGTCATCGAGCTTGAGGCTCAGCACCGCGCCGCTCGCGTCGCTGACCCGCCAGGCCGCACCGCATTCGCGCGTGCCCGAATGGGCGATGAAGTCCGGCGCCTTGGGCGAGAACTTCTCGGCCGGTGTCAGGCTGATGGTGACGTCGAGCGTGAGCGTGTCGACGCGTCCGGTAAAGCCGTCGCCATCGCGATGGAAGTGTCCGATCGTGGTCATGGTGTCTGTCCTTGAGCCTACCCCAGGTATCGCCGAGCGGCCCGTCATGGCGGCGGTTCGAGGGCCAGCTGGGGGGAGTTGAGCTGGTCGCTCGAACCGCCGCCTCGCCGCGCTCCAGGGGGGACGAGAGCGGGCGACGGCGCGGGTGCGAAATGGACGCCTGGGCGGGCGGTTGGAAGCGTCCTCGCGAGACCCGCCTGAGGGTTGTGAGCCGGCATTTTCCGGGCCTCAAGACGCGCAAGCCCGCCGTCGTAGGAAGACAGGCCATGGCGTGGAATCGGCGGTGCGCCCGGTCGGCGACTGTGCTTACACGCCCCCTCGTCGCCCCCTTCGCGCGCCGCGCCCGCCCCCCCAGATCGGCGGGGCGGGCTGGCCGCTCAGTCCTCCTTGTGGCCGTTGCTGCGCGACCAGACCAGGGTGTGGACGCCCTCCATGACCACCAGGGCCGCGTTGATGGCGGCGCCGAACGAGGGATCGTCGAGGCGGACCGACAGGTACTCGTTGTTGTCCTTGCTGGTCTTCTTCCAGGCTGCGCCCAGATCGGCGCTGCCGCAGGCGATGCGGTAGTCGGGCGCCTTGTCGTTGGTCTTCTCGCCGAGCGGGCGGAACTGGACCTTCTTGAGGTTGATGGCCAGGGTGTTGATGGCGCCCGTGAACGAGCCGTCAGCATTGGCGGTGAAGGTGCCGATGGTAGCCATGATGGTCTCTCCGATCTTGTCCGGGCCGCGCCGATCGCGGCCTCGATGGCGATCGCTGGACCGGGGTCGACGTCCGCCCCGCAGGGCGCGCCCTGCCCGTTCAAGGCAGATTGGGGGCGCGCTCCCGGAGCCTTTGGCGGAGGACCGAGGGCGTTGAAGTTTCTTGTGTCGCGAGGAATGGGGCGCTCGCGCCCCAGGGGAAGAAAGTCCAAGGCCAAGGTTGCGGGGACGGACCGATCCCCGGTCAGATCAGGCCAGAAGAGGTTGCGTTCGACGCGCTCGGCGAGATCTCTTGGAGAGACCATCATGGCGACCAGCGGCGTCTTCACCGCCGGCGCTGACGGCTCGTTCACGGGCGCCATCACCGCCCTGGCCGGCGAGCGAAAGGGTCCGGTTTCGCACCTCCGGCGAGACGACCCACGACAAGCGCCGGATTACCGCATCGCCTGCGGCGGCGCCGGTCTGGGCGCGGCCTGGAAGAAGGCCAACAAGGACAGCCACGCGGCGCTGTCGGTCCGCCTCGACGACCTCTCGTTCGGCGCCGCCATCGACGCGGCCCTGGCGGTCATGGAGGGCGTCTACAGCCTGGTCTGGTCGCGGAGCAACGGCCACAAGGCGCACTGAGCGGCCAGCTCGCCCCGCCGATCCGGCGGGGCGGGCGCGGCGCGCGAGCCTGGCGGGTCCAGGATTTTGTGCGGGTGGGCGACACAAGGTAGAGCACGACCATGGTCATGCTCGCCGTCGCCGCCACCGAGATCATCGCCTGCACGGCGCCCACCGTGCACGACGGTGACACCCTGCGCTGCGGCAAGGCCGCCATCCGATTGTTCGGCGTCGACGCGCCCGAGGTCAGGCGTGGCAAGGCGCCGGCCGAACCGCTGGCCTACGAGGCGCGCGACCTGCTGATCAGCCTGACGCGCGGGCGGGTCGGCTGCCGGGTGGTGAATGAAGACCGCTACGGTCGCCAGGTGGCGCGATGCTGGTCGAGCGCCTCGCCCGACCTCAACGCCGCCATGATCCGATCAGGCCTGGCCACCGAATGGCGCGCCTACAGCAAGGGCGCCTACACCGACATCCAAGCTCAGGCGCAAGCGGCCGGACGGGGCGCCTGGGCGCCGGGGGCCGCGCCTCGAAAGGCGCGCTAGACCTTGGCGTCCTCGATGGCCTTGAGGTCTTCGAACGAGTCGGCGATCTCGCCCAGCGTCAAGGCTTCGGCCCGGGTCCAGACTCGCGTCTCGCGGTCCTTGCTGACCTTGATCTGGATGCCGCGATAACGCATGCCCCGTCCGGGCGAGGTGCAGCAGGTCGGCAACGCCATGCCCACCCAGTCGTCGCGCTGGAACGTGATCAGGCCGGGCCGGTCGCCGTCGTTTCCGGTCTTGTCGTGGTCGGCCTGCATGGCCGCCAGGAGCACGTCGATCTCGGCTTGGGTGATCATCGCGCCGCGTTAGGATGATTCCGCGCCGGGCGAGCCGAACGATCCTCTCAGCGCCCGCGACGTCCACAGCTTTGTCGCCTCGTCACCGAGGACGGCGTTGGCCGCGTCCATGAGGGCAGGCACGCGCCCCATCGAGTCTGGCCGTCGCAGAGATGGACCCTCGATCGCGTCGGCTCCCGCGCGTTGACGGGTTCCCGGCAATGCAGAGCGGCCGATCCCAAAGGATCGGCCGCGCCCGTCCGCCCCCGTTTCAACGCAAGGATGATGGGCGGCCTTTCGGCCGCCCATCCCCCTACTCGGCCGCCGCCAGCAGAGCCGCGACCTGCGCCTCGTCCTCGGCCGACAGCGCCACCGCGTCCGACAGCACCGCGTCGAGATCGCAGAGCGGCGCCTCGTCCTGCCCTTCCGAGCCGGGTTCGAAGGGCGCGGCCTCCTCGTCTTCGCGCTCGACCGGATCGGCCTTGGCTGCCACCGCGCCCTCCCCGGCTTCGGCCGCGCTTTCGGCAGGCCGCGCCCCTGCCGTGCGCAGCACGGCTGGCAGCCAGCCCGCCTGGACCAGCAGCGGTTCGGCGGCGGCGACCATGTCGGGCTTCTTGAGGCCCGAGAGCCGCGCGGCGGCTTCGGCCGACACACCCTCGGTGACGGCGGCCATGATCTGGGCCTTGGTCACGCGGTCGAGATAGTGCGTGGCGGTGGGAGACCAGTAGGCGCGCATGTCCAGGTCGAGGGCGCTGGCCACGGTCTCGACGTGGGCCAGTTCGGTCTTGGGCCGACGCACCCACGAGCGCACGCCGTCGAGCGTCAGGCTCACGCAGTGGGCCAGCAGGCTGGCGCGGCTGTCGCCATCGAGGCCGACGACGAAGTCCCAGATGTCCTCCGGCGTTCCGGGCACCTGGCGTCCCCAGAGGCGATGACGCTCGGCGATCGCCAGCCCGGCCGGGCTGTCCTCGATCCCGTCCCCGAAGTCGTTGAGGTTGCGAGACCCCCAGCGGATGTCGAGGCAGGTGGCCGGGTAGCCCATGGCGAACACACGACTGACCAGGGCATGGACCAACGCCACCTGGGCAAGGTCGGGGTTCTGGGCCAGGGCGTCGCGCAGGGCCGCGCTGCGATGGGCGGTCAGCTCGGCGATCACCCGGTCGGGCAAGGGCGCGGCCGGATCGCCGACCAGCTCCTCGGCGTCGCTCGCCTGTTCGTCGTCGCCGCTCCCTTCGGGCGCGTCGCCCTCAGGCGCGTCGGACGCGTCGGCGGTCTGGCCCTCGCCGTCATCGGCCTCGTCCTGCGGGTCGGGGACCGGTTCGTCCTGCGGCCGCACGAAGCCGCGCTCGACGCGCGGCGCCCCGCCGACCTGCTCGCCCAGGATCACCATGAGCCCCGCCCGCGCCTTCTCCTCGGGCGTGTGGCCGTAGTCGTCACCGAAACCCTCCAGCTCGGCCTCGATGGCTTCGAGACGCGCGGCGACCTCGGGCGGCGGCGGCTCGATGTCGGCCCATTGCTCGGTCAAGGCCGCCGCCTCGGCCTGCAGGCTGTTGATCGCCTCGATCACCTCGGGCGGGCGGGCCAGCACGTGCTCGAAGATGCGCGAGCAGCCGTGGCCGTACGGGTAGTCCAGATGCGCCGAAGCCCACTTCCAGCCCTCGCGGTCGCGGATGTCCTGGGCCAGGGCGGCGAGCTTGTCGTTGACCAACCGGTCGAGAAGGCCCGCGTCCTCGATCCAGCCGCCATCGATGTCGAAGAAGAGGTCGGGCAACACCGGACCGCCCGCCGCGACGTAGGCCTCAAGACCCACGAACCGGACCCGGCGGTCGCTGGTGGCGACCTTGTGCTCGGTCATCAAGCGTCGGATCGTCCTGGGCGACTGGTCGTGCGCCGGAAGGTGGGTGTAGACGGCCACCTGCCGATCGGGGTCGGGATTGACCGCGAAGGCGGTGATCTGGTCGAGGGTCAGGACCGCCTCGCGATAGAGATCGAGCAAGGCCGGGGCGACCATGCCCAGGCGCAGGCGCTGGCGCACGATGCCCGGCTTGACCCCGAACCGGGCGGCGATCTCCTCGGGGCCGTAGCCCTTGCGCTCTGCAAGGTCCTTGAAGGCTTCGTACTGGTCGGCCGGGTGCATGGTTTCCTGGCTGATGTTCTCGTCGAGCGAGACCTCGGCCGGGTCGTTGGTGGTGTCGACGATGCAGCGCACCAGCACGGCCCTGGACAGGGCCTTGCGCTTGGCCAGCAGGCGCAAGGCTTGGCGGCGTCCTTCTCCCGCCGTCACCAGGAAATAGCCCGTCTCCTTGCCGTTCTTGATTTCCGGCTCGACCACCGGCGGCTGAAGCACGCCCTTGACGCCGATGGTCGCGGCGCGGGACTCGATCGCCTCGGGCCGATGACCGACGCGGCGAACATTGTTGGGCGAGGCCTTCAGGCGATTGAGCGGGATATCCCGCACCTCTCCGAACTGGGCCACACCGGCGGCCACCGCCGTCTGTGGGGCGGTGGGGTTGCTCTGGGAAGTCGAAGTCATGTCTGCCTCCTTGGGCTGGGTTGCAGGCACGCAAGGCGCGCCTGAAACCCTGCCAAGCGGCGAGCGCGGGGGTGCAAGCGGAGGGGCGGCTTCGCGGGGACCCGGCTGCAGGGCCGCCTTGACCGGTCGCCCGTCCCTGCCCGCATGGCCCGAAGCTGGGCGGAAGCCGATCCGAAGCGCGCTGGGGGCGGAGCCCCAAGCCACCGGCCGCGGCAGCGGCCGAGAAAAGCTCCGCGTCACGGCGTGTCCCGGCCTGCCCTTGCGAGCGCCACGCCACCAGAGCCTGCGGTCGTGTCGAGGTCCGGGGCGCGCGAGGCGCTGGCCGGCGTGTCGCCGCCCGTTACGGGAGCCGGCCTTCGCAGAGATGGTCCCTCGTCAGACCGGGCCTGCGCAGGGATGGGCCCTCTTCGCGAACGCCGTACGAGCCTGACGACCGCCGACATCATCGGGTCGAGGGCGGATCGCGCGGCGGCGCCGCTCGTTGACCTGGAGACGCCTTGACCGCGCGTCGCCGCAAAGGACCGTCAGAGCCCGCATGACCAGACCCGCCTATGCGCCGTTCGAACGCGACATCGCCCGCCTGGCCGAGATGCTGGGCGGGCGGCGCGAACACGCCCGGTTCGTGTTCGACGACCTGGCGGCCGAGGCGGGCCATGTCGCCCAACACCATGGCGTTCCTTTCTGCCAGGCCCTGCGCGCGGCGGTCACTGCCTTCCAGATCGACTTCGTCCAATCGCGCGACGCGGCCCTCGCCCACGCCGCCGCCTGCGCCCGGCTGGAAGTGTTCGCGCTGCTGTCGGGCGGACCGGACTAGGACGGCCCATGGCCAAGCCCAGCCTCGCCAGCCAGAAGAAGGTGACCGCCCAGAACCTGGCCGGGCTGGGCGCCGAGCGCTTGGCGGAGATCCTGGTCGAGGTCGCCGAGACCCGCGCCGACCTCAAGCGTCGCCTGCGCATGGAGCTGGCCGCCGGCCTGGGCCCCGGTCATCTCGTCCCGGAGATCGACAAACGCCTGGCGGCGCTGGAAACCAGCCGCGGCCAGGTCACCTGGCGCCAGAAGCCCGCCTTCCTGCGGGATCTCGACGCCTTGCGCGGTCTCCTCGCCGAACGCCTGGGTCCGGACGCTCCGGACGCGGCGCTGGAGCGCCTGTGGCGGTTCTTGGCGACCCATCCCCAGACCGCGCGCCGGATTAAGGACCGCGACGAGAATTTCGAGGCGATCTACCGCGCGGCCGCGGCCGACCTGGGCGCCCTTCTGGCCGGGCATGACCCGCACCTGGCCGCCAACGCCGTGGTGGACGCCGCCGCCGCCGCGCCGCAGGCGTGGGCGGCCTGGGCGCCGGCCGCGCTGGCGAAGATCGCGCCGGCCACCGCGGCGATCGCCTTGACCCTGGCCCGGGCCAAGTCACGGCCAACGCCGGGATGGATGGTCTTCATCCGGCATCTGGCCGACGCGGCCGGCGACGTCGCCGCCTATGCCGAGACCTTTGGCCAAGCCGCGCTGACCACGCCCTCGGTGTCGGTGGAGGTGGCCCGGCGCTGGCTGGCGGCCGGCCGGGCGGCCGAGGCAGGGGCGGCCCTGCGCCTGGCCGCGCCCAAGCCCAGGGGTCTGCTGGGCCGTCTGGCCGCGCCCGATTTCGATTGGGAAAGCGCCTGGATCGACTACCTCGACGCGGCCGGTGACAGCGACGCCGCCCAGGCCGTGCGCTGGGCCTCGTTCCAGCGAACACTAGACGTGTCGCGGGCAAAGGCCTTTGTTGGCCGGCTCTCGGGCTTTGACGACGTCGAGGCCGAGAGCGAGGTCTTCGCACTGGCGGCCGCCCACGAAAACTTCGAAAAGGGCCTCTCGGTGCTGACGGCATGGCCAGCCCTGGCCGAAGCCAGCGCCATGGTCATGGCGCGCGGACGCGACGCGCGTATCGATCCGGAACAGGCCGAGGCCTTCGCCGGCAAACTTCGCCGCCGCTTTCCGGCCGCCGCCGAACGCCTGCTGCGCGGCGCAGCGGCCACCGCGTTTCGGCGCGGCGCCCTGAAGCTCTCAGACAGGCTGACCCAGGAAGCCGAGGCCCTCACCGACCGCTGATCCCCGCCCCGAGCACGACCCCGGGTGTGTGACGCTTCGGCGGCGCGAACGGCCTTTCCTGGCGGCGCGCCGCGCGTCACGCTGCCGGGTCGCCCGGCGATCGACGCAAACCATAACCTAGGATAATGCGCGACCTGGGCTTCTTGGCGATCGGAGGCCTATGGATGAGCAAGCAGTTGGGCGCGCCGTCGCGCCCGGGGCGCCGAAGGGACGCCGCGATGAGGTCTTCGATTGGAACGACAGCGAGCGCGCGGCCCTGGCGGCCATCCTTGGCCCCATCCAGCACCTGCCGCGCGACCACGTTCTCAAGCGTGACGGCGTCGAACCGCCCCATCTCTTCCTGCTGGTGGACGGCTGGGTGGCCTCGTCGATCACCGTGGCCTCGGGTCGCCAGCAGACGGTCAAGATCCATCTGCCCAGGGACCTCCTGGGCGCGCCCAGCCTGAGCGTGACGCGGACGGCCGAGTGCTTGACGGCGATCACGCCGATCGTCATCCGGCCGATATCGCGCGGCGACCTGATGGGCGTCCTGGCGCGCTTTCCTCGCATCGCCGCGGCGCAGTTCCTGAACGCCCAGCGTGAACGCGTGGTGTTGATGGAGGCCTTGGCGCTGATGGGCCAGACCGATGGCTCGGTGAGGATCGCCGGCACGCTGATCGATCTCCACGATCGCTTGGCCGCCTTGGGTCTGGCCGATTTCGGGACCATTCCCCTGCCGCTGACCCAGGGCCAGATCGGCGATCTCGTGGGCCTGAGCCCGGTGCATGTGAGCCGAAAGCTCGGCGCCATGGAGCGCGCCGGCCTGATCCGGCGCGGCGTGCGCACGATCAGCCTCCTGGACCTTCGCCGGCTGCGGTCGATGACCGGCTTGCCCCAGCACACCGACGTGCGCGATCCGGAGTGGATCAACTTCGCCTGACGGGTAGCGTCCGGTTGGCTCCGCCGAGGCCTCGTGTCGACGCCTCGCGGCCAAGGACGGCGCCACCGCGTCGCGACTGTTGTCTAGCCCGCCTCGGGATCGCCGAAGAGGCGCACCATCCGCACGGCCTTGGGGTCGCCATCGTCGGCCAGCTGCAGCAGCTCCGGATGGCGCGTCTGGGGCGAGAAGATGTCGAGGTGGGCTTCATGGACATCGGTCCAGTCCTCGGCCTCGCCCGGCATGATGACCCGCAGGTCTGGATCGAACCGACGCAGCTGATCAATCAACGCGCCGACCGTGAGCGGTCCGTAGAGCGCTGGCGGCGGGGCGTGACGCCGCGCGCGCACGAGGACGGCCAAGGCATGCCGCACGCGTCGCCAGGTGGGGCGGGCCACCCTCATGAGGCTCGAGGCTTGGACCGCGAGCGTGTTCATCGGCTAGAACAGATCGGCAGGCCCGCGCCCGGCCGCGTCCCGGCCCCGAGCGCAAAGACCGGCGCGGCGTCGAACGTCACGAGCAGGACCGCCAGCGTCACGGCCCGCAAACGGGCGGCCCTGGCGGTCCCGACGCGCGGACGCGGACTGGTCATGTCAGTGCGCGCCACGCTGCAGGTAGGCGCGGACGGCGTCGGCGCCGTTGCCGACCTCGGCCACGGCCTTGGCCAGGTCGTCGCGGCTGACGCCGAGCGCCTTGGTCCAGTACTCGACTTCGTATGCCTCGCTGAGGCTGATGCGCGAAGCGTCCTGCGGCCCGCGCTGATCCTTATCGTCCGACATCAAGCTCTCCGGTGGTGGTCAACGATCAAATGATGGGCGCGGCCTAACGGTCGCGCACGTAGACCACGCGGGTGCTGCGCCCGCGCAGCAGCAGGCCCAGGAGGACGCCGACGCCTGCGGCGATGCCCAGCGCGCGCGCCGGCTTGAGCTGCACCCAGGCTTCCAGGTCGCCGTAGCGGTGCTGGACGGTTTCGGCGGTCTCGCTCGCCAAGGCCGAAATCCGCTCGCGCGCCTCGCCGATCGCGGTCTCGGCGACCTCCTTGACGCTCGCCGCGGCCGCCTTGGCCGAAGTCTTGGCCGCCTTGAAGCTCGGCGGGTTCTCGCGCGGCGGAAGCTCGCCGCCCAGTTCGCCGATGAAGCTCTCGCCGTCGGTGCGGTAGTCGGTCATGTCCGTCCCCTGCTCTGAAAATCCCTGGTCGCCGTTGGGCGTCCGGGAACAGAAAACCTGGCCAGGCGGATCGTTCCTGGGCGCCAAGCCGGAACCCAATGGGATAAGCGCGGGCCCCTTTAAGCCCCCGGCCGAACGGCGCAGAGAGCGGATCGATGTCCCGCGCACCGACGCCCTCCTGACGAAGCTGATGGGCAGTCGCGTGCGAGCGCCGTGAGCCGTAAGCTTTGAGCCTGCCGACAACGGTAGGAAGGCGGGCCGGGCCCCTGCTGGTCGCGGTAACGGCTTGGGTCGGCAAAGGGAACGGACGCACGCCCCGCGCGTCTAGGGGACGGGCGCGGCCAAGTGCGCGCGAAGGATCCGACATGACCGAACCTGCCTACGGCCACGGCGCGCTTCCCGCGACGATCCGCTCGCGCATGATCGCGGGCGTCAACGGCCTGGACGTGCACATCCTGGAGTCAGGGTTTGAGACGCCAGACCGCCCCCTCGTCCTTCTCCTGCACGGCTTCCCGGATCTGGCGTACGGGTGGCGCTACGTCATGCCGCTGCTGGCCGACGCTGGCTATCATGTCGTGGCGCCTGACCAGCGCGGCTTTGGCCGCACGACCGGCTGGATCAATGACTACGACACCCCGCTCGCCCCGTTCAGTCTGCTGAATGTCACCCGCGATGCGCTCGGCCTGGTCTTTGCGCTGGGCTACCGCCAGACGGCCCTCGTGGTCGGACATGATTTCGGCTCGCCCGTGGCCGCCTATTGCGCCCTTGCCCGGCCAGACGTCTTCCCCGCGCTCGTCTTGATGAGCGCCCCCTTCCCCGGCCCGCCCGCCTTCCCGTTCGACACTGCGACAGGGGACGCATCGTCTGAGAAAATGTCTGCGCCCGCCCAGGATTTGGCCGCCGCGCTCGCCGCGCTGGATCCGCCGCGCGAGCTCTACCAGCACTATCTCGCCACCCGACAAGCCAATGAGGATCTGACCCGGCCGCCGCAGGGGCTTGCCGCGTTCCTTCGGACGTTCTTCCACGTGAAGAGCGGTGACTGGTCCGGTAACAGGCCTCATCCGATCAGCCCGCCGACAGCGGAGGCGTTCGCATCGCTCCCGACCTACTACATCATGGAACGGGGCAAGACGATGTCTGAGAATGTCGCTCCGTTCAGCCCTTCGCCCGCTGAGGTTCAAGCCTGTAGCTGGCTGAGCGACGAGGATTTGTCTGTCTATGTGCAGGAGTACGGCCGCAACGGTTTTCAGGGCGGCCTTCAAACCTATCGTGTGTACGCCGATCCGACGCTGAATGCTGAGCTACGCTTGTTCTCCGGCCGGACGATCGACGTGCCGTCGCTGTTCATTGGCGGGGAGCGTGACTGGGCGCCGTATGTGGCGCCGGGCGCGATCGACGCGATGACGACCAGGGCGATGACGAAGCTTCACCGTGTCGAGATGATCGACGGCGCTGGCCACTGGATTCAACAGGAACGGCCACGCGCCCTGACGAACGCGATCCTCGATTTCCTGCGGGAGATCGCGGCGACCTAGCCGCTCGTTCGCGTCTCTTGCCCCTAGCGCTCGCGCAGGAACGTTATCCTTGTGACGCTCTGTTGGGGGGCGGTGGTGAGGCTCGGCTCGACCTATCGGAACCAACGTCGCGCCGAAACCAAGTAGGGCTGATAGCGACGGCTCATGGCCAGGGCCACCTCATGTTCGTGAACGGCAGTCCAGGCCAGCGGTGGGCGTCCCTGGCGCGCCAGCCAATGCTCAAATTCCCGCTTCACGTCGTCCATTGACCACTCGCCCCTCTCGCCGCTTGCGTCCAGTTCGTTCTGGAAGACTTCAAAGGCGGAGCGGATGTCGGCGGCTGTCGCGATCATGGCGGTGCGAAAACAGACAAACGCCGTCGAAGTTCCGCGCCGCGCCGAGACAAGCTCTACAATCGCGCTTCGCCATCCCGTACGTCGACACGGCGGCGCGGCCCGGGCGATCGTCCGCGAGCGGCCAAGGCGTGGGCGGTGCTGCGAAAGCGCTGGATACGCCCTTCGACTACCGAGAAATCCCGGCCGGCGGACTGCCGCGCCTTGGGGCCGGTCCTTATCCTGGCCCCATGGCGCGGCAACGACGTCTAGGATTCTTCCGCCAACATCAAGGTCAGCACCCGGCGGGTGACGGCGGGGTCCGCCGGGTCCGGCGAGGCCATGCACAGGTCAAGGTCGTAATAGTCGACCTTCCAGAAAAGCCTCGCGCCGCCCACTTCGATGGTCCCGAAGTCCCGCTCGCCGTGAGGGTCGTTGCCCGCGCCGAACGCGTCGAACGCGCTGACCAGCGCGAAGGCTCTCAACTGGTCGGTCAGGTCCAGCGCCCGCACGCCGGGCGTCAGCACCCAGCCCGCGCCAGGCTCGGCGCGGCAAGCGTCGTTCAGGGCCGCGACGGCGGCGGTATGATCTTGCTCGGTCATCATAGTCTCCCTTCAGGGGTCCGGGGTCAGGGCGCAAAGCGCGCCTGACCCCGACGCCCGTCGGCGAGACCGGGTGTGCAAACGGAGGGTCGTCTTCGCGGGGACCCGGCTGCAGGGGCCTTCCCTCCCGGCCGCCCATCCTTGCGACCAGGCCCCGAAGCTGGGCGGAAGACGATCCGAAGTGCGCCGAGGGCGGAGCCCTAAGCCGCGCGGGCGCCCTGGGCGCCCGCCAAGAAAGATTAAGCCTGCACAGGAGCCCGCGCGCAGCGCGCGGCGGGAGGCGGCGTCGAGGCTCCGGCGGGGGGGGGGG